>NZ_JBSFTU010000042.1:0-52792 GCF_053591435.1 Streptomyces sp. NPDC003027 | reverse complement strand
CCCCAGATCGACCCCGAAACCGGCTGCTTCCCCCTCCCCCACACCCCCGGCCTCGGCATCGAACTCGACACCGACGCAGCAGCCGAACACCCCCAACAACAAGCCCGCTTCGACCTCTGGGCCGAAGGCTGGGAGCAGCGCAAGCCTCGCCCGGTCACCCGTTGAGCACCGCCGAACGTCCAGGAGGCCCCGTGCCCGACTCCCCCGTCCTCCCACCCCGGCGACCGGGCGAGCGGATCCTCGGCCCGCTGGGCCTCGCCGCCCCGGCCCTCTCCCCCGAGGACGCCTCCCCGCACGCCTTCCCGGACGGGGGGCGGTGGCGTATCGAGATTCCCTCCGTCGAGGGTCCCGAGGCGCTCGACACGGTGCTCCGGGAGGCGGAGCGGCTCGACGTCCCCGTCCACCGGGTCAGCCAGGGCAGCGGCGTCTGGATGCTCACCGACGCCGAGATCGACGAGATGGTGAAGTCCGCCGCCGGTTCCTCCGTGGAGCTCTGCCTGTTCACGGGCCCGCGCGGCACCTGGGACATCGGGGCCGCCACCCGGACCGACTCCCGGGGCGGCGGGCTGCGCGCCCGGGGCCACGACGCGGTCGCCGGCTGCGTGGAGGACGCCGTCCGCGCCACCTCCCTCGGGGTCACGTGTCTGCTGGTGGCCGACGAGGGCGTGCTGTGGACGCTGCACCGGGCGCGGGCCGCGGGCCTGCTTCCGGCCGACACGACCCTGAAGGTGTCGGCGCTGATCGGTCCGGTCAACCCCGCCTCGTACGCCGTGCACGAGCGGTTGGGGGCGGACTCGGTCAACGTGCCCAGTGACCTGACGCTGGATCAACTGACCGAGATCCGCCGGGTGAGCGGGGCTCCGATGGACATGTACGTCGAGGCGCCCGACGACCTCGGTGGCTATGTGCGCATGTACGAGGTGGCCGAGCTCATCCGCCGAGGTGCTCCTCTCTATCTGAAGTTCGGTCTGTCGAGGGCTCCTTCCGTCTACCCGTCGGGGGCGCACCTGCGGGAGACCGTTCTGGCGACGGCGCGCGAACGGGTGCGGCGCGGCAGGCTCGTCCTGGACCTGCTGGCGCGGCACGGGGCGGACGGCGCCATGTCGCCCCTCGGTTCACGTCTGCCCGGACCGCTGCGCAGGTTCCCCGCGGACGCCTGACCCGCCGGGGGCTCTCCTTCGCCCCCGGCGTGACGACGGCTCGACGTGCCGCGGGCCCGCACCCCACAAGGGGGTGCGGGCCCGCGGCACGTCGTGGTGATCACTGACCGGCCAGACCGGTGTGCGCGATTCCGCGCACGATCTGACGCTGGAACAGCGTGAAGACGATCAGCAGGGGCAGGCCCGCGATCACCAGCGAGGCCATCACCTGGGCGTACCGGACTCCGAAGCCGGACTGGACGTTGACCAGCCCGACGGGCAGCGTCATGGCGTGGGGGTCCGTGGTCACGAGGAACGGCCAGAGGAAGTTGTTCCATGTGGAGATGAACGTGAAGATCGCGACCGCGGCGAGCACCGGTCGTGACAGCGGCATGACGATCGTCCAGAAGACCCGCCAGCGGCCGGCGCCGTCGACGAAGGCGGCCTCCTCCAGTTCGCGCGGCACGCCTTCGAAGAACTTCACCAGGATGAACACCATGGCCGGCACGGCGACCTGGGGCAGGATGACGCCCCAGTAGGTGTCGACGAGCCCCATGCGGACCATCTGGGTGAACAGCGGTGCGATGAGGACCTGGGGCGGCACCACGATCCCGGCGAGGACCAGGCCGTACAGCAGCCTGCGGCCGCGGAAGTCGGTGCGCGTGAAGCCGTAGGCGGCCATGGCGCACAGGACCACGGTGAGCAGGGTGGTGGCGCCGGAGACGATGAAGGAGTTGACGGTCCAGCGCAGCAGTGTGCCGGACTCCCACACCTTGGCGTACGCCTCGAAGGTGATCCGCGAGCCGATCCACTCCAGCGGCGTCCTGGTCGTCTCCCCCTCCGGCTTGAGCGAGGTGGCGACGGCCCAGAGGAGTGGCAGGAGCCAGGCGGCGGCCGTCAGGAGCGCGGTGGCGAGCAGGGCGATCCGGCCGGCGGTCCAGCGAGGGCGTCGGCCCTCGGTCCGTCCGGTGCGTCCGGCACGGTCACGGGCGGTGGCGAGGCTCACTTGCCGGCCTCCTCTTTGCGCCGGGCCAGCCAGGGCTGGACCAGGGAGACGGTCAGGACGAGGGCGAAGAAGATGTAGGAGACGGCGGAGGCGTAGCCGATCCGGTAGCCGGTGAAGCCCTGCTGGTAGACGTACTGCAGGATCGGCCGGGTGGAGTCGTCGGGTCCGCCGCCCGTCATCAGGTAGACCTGGTCGAAGATCTTCAGCGAGGCGAGGACCTGGAGCACCAGGACGAGGCCGGTGGTACGGCGCAGGAGCGGCAGGGTGATGAGCCGGAGCCGCTGCCACGCTCCGGCGCCGTCGAGCTCGGCCGCCTCGTACAGATGCTGCGGCACGGCCTGGAGGGCCGCCAGGTAGAGCAGGAAGTTGAAGCCGACCGTCCACCACACGGTGGTCAGGACGATGGACAGCATGGCGTAGCGCTCGTCGCTCAGCCAGCCGATGGCGGGATCCAGGCCCACGGCCGCGAGGAGCTGGTCGGCGAGGCCGAAGTCCGGCGGGAAGATCATCTGCGAGAAGAGGAGGCACACGACGCCGGACGGCAGCAGGAAGGGGGCGAACCAGCTGATCCGCCACAGCCACTGGACGACGCGCAACTGGTGGGCGAGCAGGGCGAGGACGAGGCCGGCGGCCACCAGCGGGACGGTGGAGAGCACCGTGAACCACACGGTGTTCCACAGCGAGGACCACATCTGCGGGTCGGCCAGCGCCTCCGCGTAGTTGTCGAGGCCGACGTACTCCCCTCCCGTGCCGGTGATGTTCTCGCTGGTCACACTCATACCGAGGCCGCTGATCAGGGGCCAGACGAGGAAGAGGCCGTAGACGAGGAGAAAGGGGGCGACGAAGAGGAGCCCGTGCTCCGTCCACCCGCGCCGGACGGCTCCCGGCCGCGACGCCGCGCCGGCCGCGCGGCCCGTCCCGGCGGTCGGCCGCGCCGGGGCGGCGCTGGGGGTGAGAGTGGTCATGACGCGGCTCCGGGAAGGGGGTTGCGGGTGTCGAGAAGGCGCCGGAGCCGGAGCTTGGCCTCGGCCAGTGCCGCGCGGGGGGTGCGAGCGCCGATGAGGAGGGTGGAGAACACCTCGCCGAGTTCGATCCACATCCGGGAAGCGGAGCCGGCGAACCAGGCGGGCTCGTCGAGCACCACGTCGTCGATGACGTCGCGGTACGCCGACTGCGGTTCGAGCGCCAGATAGGCGGGATCGGCGAGGACGGGCCGGTACGCGGGGACGTGGCCGCCGGCCGCCCACTCCACGGAGTGCTTGAGCATCCAGGCGACGAAGGCGCAGATCGCCCGGTCCGTCACCGCGTCGCGGTCGCGCTGGTGCGGCAGTACGAAGGCGTGGGAGTCGGCCTGGGTCGTGGCCCGCCCGAAGAGGGCGGGAACGCGGGTCATCGAGAAGGGCGTCCCGTTGGTGCGGAAGGTGGTCACCTCCCAGTCGCCGTTGAGGTGGAAGGCGGTACGCCCCTGGCTGAAGATGCCCACGGAGGCGCCGTAGTCGGCGCGGCGCGCCCAGAGTCCCTCCTCCACGAGCGAGGCCATGAACTCCAGGACCCGCAGGGCCTTGGCGTCGTCGAGGGCGAGGCTCTTGCCGTCGGGCGAGAGCACCGCTCCGCCGGTCTGGGAGTAGAAGGTGGAGAAGAGCCGCCAGGGCGTGATGCAGTCGGGGCCGAGCGTCTCGGTGACGAGAGCGGGGGCCCCGGTGGCCTTCTTGGCGGCGCGCAGGGCTTCGGTGAACTCCGCCGCGCCCCTGACGGTCCTGAGCCGGTCGCCGTCCATCAGGCCTGCCTCGCGGCAGATCTCGGTCTGGTAGTAGAGCACCAGCGGGTGGGTGTCGAGGGGGACGGCGTACTGCCTGCCGTCGATCTGCCCGCGCCGCCAGAGATCCGGAGGGAAGTCGTCCGCGCGTATGCCGGCCTCGGCCAGCAGGTCGGACGGGAAGGGGTCGAGCAGCCGGCCGGGCCCGAAGCCCGCGAGCCGGGCCATGTGGAGGGCGGCCACCTCGGGGGCGCGTCCGCCGGCTCCGGCCATGCCGAGCTTGGTGTAGTAGGGAGCGCCCCACTGGAGGGTGGTGGCCTCCAGTTCGATGTCCGGCCGGGCGGCGCGGAAGGCGCCCAGCATGTTCTGCATGTTGACGCCGTCTCCGCCTCCGAAGAGGTGCCAGAAGCGCAGCGGCGTGCGGCCGGACGCCGCGGCGGAGGGCGCCGCGCAGCCCGTGGCCAGCGGGCCGAGCGCGCCGGTGGCGGCGAGGGCGCCCAGGGAGCCGGCGACCACACGGCGCCGGCTGGGGTGGGGTGAATGCATAGCGGCTCGTCTTCCCAGGGTGCTGGTCGATGGGACCGGGGACGGCGCGGGACCGCCCCCGGCAGGGCTTCACGGGGACCGGCGGCGGGCCGGGCGCCCGCGCCGGACAGAGCACTCTCGGCGCCCGCGACGGACAGCGCTGCCGGCGCCCGGCGGGGCGGCGACGGGCGCCGGCGCGAGGCCGGGGTGGACCCGCCGTACGGAGAGGCCGGCGTCCGGCCGGGTCGCGTGACGGGCCGTCAGACCAGGCGGATCATGGTCCAGGAGAGCGGCTCCAGGGTGACGGTCAGCGCGGAGTCGGCCAGCTCCGCGCCCTCACCGGCGTGGGGCGTGACCCGGTCCGGCGCGTCGAGGGTGTTGCGGGCCTCCGGGTCGGCATCGGCGAGGACGGTGTGCTCGACGATCTCACCGAGGTCCAGGCCGTTGAGCGCGACGCGCAGCGGCAGGGGCCGCTGCCGGTCGCGGTTGACGGCGAAGACGGTGATCGCGCCCGTGCGCGGATCGCGGACCGCCGTCGCGTGCAGCAGGGGCACCTCTCCGTACGCCGCCGTGGGGTACGTCGGGGAGTCGACCCGTACGTCGAGCACCTCGCCACGCCCGTGGCGAGCGGTCTGCGCGAAGGGGTGGAAGGTCGTCTGGCGCCAGGCGGGGCCGCCCGGTTCGGTCATGATGGGCGCGATGACGTTGACCAGTTGGGCGAGGCAGGCGACGGTCACCCGGTCCGCGTGGCGCAGCAGCGCGATGAGGAGGGAGCCGAAGACGACGGCGTCGGTGACGGAGTAGTTGTCCTCCAGGAGCCGGGGGGCTTCCGGCCAGTCGAGCGGGTTGGCCCGCGACTCCGCCTCGAAGCGGCTCATGTACCAGACGTTCCACTCGTCGAAGGAGAGGTTGATCTTCTTCTTCGACTTCAGCCGGGCGCCCACGTGGTCGCAGGTGGCGACCACGTTCTCGATGAACGACTCCATGTCCACGGCGGATGCCAGGAAGGAGTCGCGGTCGCCGTCCTTCTCCTCGTAGTAGGCGTGGAGGGAGATGTGGTCGACGAGTTCGTACGTCTCCTCAAGGACCTTCGCCTCCCACGCGGCGAAGGCCGGCATGGCCTGGCTGGACGAGCCGCACGCGACGAGTTCGACGTCCGGGTCGATCTGCCGCATGGCGCGCGCGGTCTCGGCGGCGAGCCGGCCGTACTCCTCCGGCGTCTTGTGACCGGTCTGCCACGGGCCGTCCATCTCGTTGCCCAGGCACCACAGCCGGATGCCGTAGGGCTCCTTGTCGCCGTGGGCGATCCGCAGGTCGGAGAGCGCGGTGCCGGAGGGGTGGTTGGCGTACTCCTGGAGTTCGATCGCCTCGGCCACGCCGCGCGTGCCGAGGTTGACGGCCATCATCGGCTCCGCCTCGGGGCCGGCCTTCTTCAGGAACGCCATGAACTCGCTCAGGCCGAACCGGTTGGTCTCCGTGGACCGCCAGGCGAGGTCGAGGCGGCGCGGCCGCTCCTCGACGGGGCCGACGGAGTCCTCCCACCGGTAGCCGGAGACGAAGTTGCCGCCGGGGTAGCGGATGGCGGTGACGCCGAGTTCGCGTACGAGGTCGAGGACGTCGGTGCGCAGCCCCGTCTCGTCCGCCGTGGGGTGGCCGGGCTCGAAGACACCGGTGTAGACGCAGCGGCCCAGGTGTTCGACGAAGGATCCGAAGAGGCGGGGGTTCACCTCGCCGACGGTGAAGGCCGGGTCGAGGGTGAAGCGCGCCGCGTGGGCCGGGGTCGGGGACATGACTTCCTTTCGGGGTACGGGGTTCGCCCGGTGGTGCGGGCGTGGGGATCAGCGGGCGAGCGCCGGCCAGCCGTCCGGGCGCCAGGAGAGCGGGGCGAGGCCGAGCTTGGGCGTGCCGCCGTCCCGCGCGTCGTAGTAGTGGTGGACGAGGATGTCGCGGCCCTGGTCGCGGAGCACCGACTGGCCGCCGGGGCCGATGTAGGTGCCGTGTCCGGCGAGGAGGACGTCTCCGCCGCCCCGGGTCATCGGCGTACCGTCGCGTCCGGTGTAGGGGCCGGTCGGTGAGGTGGAGCGGCCGACCCGGATGTTGTAGGTCGAGTCGGTGCCGGCGCAGCAGCGGTCGTAGGAGACGAAGAGGTAGTAGTGACCGCCGCGGCGCACGATGGACGGCGCCTCGACCGCGTAGGGCGCGTCCGGCCGGGTGGCCAGGTGGTGCACGGCCGCTCCCGCGACCGGGCGGCCGGTGCGGCCGTCGAGTTCGACCATGCGGATGCCGGTCCAGTGGGAGCCGAAGGACATCCACACCCTGCCGTCGCCCTCGACGATGCCGGGGTCGATGGCGTTGTACGGGTCGGCGGAGCCGCTCTCGAAGATCTTGCCCTGGTCGGTCCAGGTTCCGGGCCGGCCGGTGGGGGAGGTGGCGAGGCCGATGGCGGAGTGGTTGGAGCCGAAGGAGGACACCGCGTAGTAGAGCCAGTAGCGGCCCTGGCGGTGGACGATCTCGGGTGCCCAGGGGTCGCTCTGCGAGGAGTAGGCGCGCCACCAGGAGGGGAGGGCGGTGAAGGCCGATCCGGAGCGTTGCCAGTGGCGCCCGTCCCGCGAGGTGCGCGCCTCCAGCCCTCCGTGCGTGGAGTAGACGACGTAGGTGCCGTCCTCGAGCCTGATCGCCGACGGGTCGTGGACCACGGTGTCGCCGGTGACGGGCAGCGGATCGGGGTAGCCGGCGCTCGGGGTTGGTGCCGGCGCGGCGATCGCCGCGGGGGCCAGGCAGGCGAGGACGGCGGCGCCGGCGGCGAGGAGGGTCGCGGTGCGACGGCGGGCGGGGCGGTCGACGGGCATGGAGGAGCTCCTTCACCGAAGATGCGCACGGAGAGTTGTTCGAGATTACGAACAGTGATCGCTACTTCGGACGCGAAGCTAGACGGCCGGCAAGGGGTCGTCAATGGTTTGAGCAAAACTCCGAACGGCGTTCGAGATCGCGAACACGAAGGTGGGGCGAGCGGCCCGGTCGGGTCGGCCCCGACCGGGCGGGGCTCACGTCCGGCCGACCGTACCGTCCTCGACGGCTTCCAGTGCCTCGGGCATCGTCTCCCGGTCCGCACCGCCGCCGCTCCGGGCCACGGCCGCACGGCTCCGGCGTCCGGTGAGCCAGGTGGCGACCGGTTCGGTGTAGCGGGCGGTGAGGGGTCCGGCGATCACCAGGACGAGGACGTACGCGGTGGCGAGCGGACCGAGGGCGGGTTCGATGCCGGCGGTGACGGCGAGCCCGGCGATGACGATGGAGAACTCGCCTCGCGCCACGAGCGTGCCGCCGGCCCGCCAGCGGCCCTTGGCGGAGATCCCGGCGCGCCGGGCCGCCCAGTAACCGGTGGCGATCTTCGTACCGGTGGTGACCACGGCCAGGGCCAGGGCGGGGAGGATCACGGGCGGGATGCTGGCGGGGTCGGTGTGCAGGCCGAAGAAGACGAAGAACACCGCCGCGAACAGATCCCGCAGGGGGCTGAGGAGGCTGTGCGCTCCCTCGGCGACCTCGCCCGAGAGGGCGATGCCGACCAGGAAGGCGCCCACGGCGGCGGAGACCTGGAGCTGCTGGGCGATCCCGGCGACGAGCAGCGTCAGGCCGAGGACGACGAGCAGGAGCTTCTCGGGGTCGTCGCTGGAGACGAAGCGGGATATGTGGCGGCCGAAGCGGACCGCGAGGAAGAGCACGAGCCCCGCCACCCCGAGGGCGATGGCGAGCGTGAGGCTTCCCGCGGCCAGGCTCACGCCCGCCAGCAGGGCGGTGATGATGGGGAGGTAGACGGCCATGGCGAGGTCTTCGAGGACCAGGATGCTGAGCACCACCGGAGTCTCCCGGTTGCCGAGCCGCCCCAGGTCTCCCATCACCTTCGCGATCACGCCCGAGGAGGAGATCCAGGTGACTCCGGCCAGCACGACGGCGGCGACCGGGCCCCAGCCGAGGAGCAGCGCCATGGCGGCGCCGGGCAGGGCGTTCAGGGCGGCGTCGACCAGGCCGGCCGGGTACTGGGTCTTGAGGTTGGAGACGAGGTCGCTGGCGGTGTACTCGAGGCCGAGCATCAGCAGGAGCAGGATGACGCCGATCTCGGCGCCGATCGCGACGAACTCCTCGCTCGTGCCCAGCGGCAGCAGCCCGCCCTCGCCGAAGGCGAGACCGGCGAGGAGATAGAGGGGGATCGGGGAGAACCGGAAGCGGCCGGCGAATCGCCCCAGCAGGCCCAGGCCGAGGATGATGGCCCCGAATTCGATCAGGAAGACGGCGGAGGAGTGCACGCGATCACTCCCGGCCGAGGATCGCCGCGGCGGCTTCGACGCCCTCGCGGGTGCCGATCACGATCAGCGTGTCGCCACCCGCCAGACGGAAGTCCGGAGTCGGGGAGGGTATCGCCCCCGAGCGGCGCAGGATGGCCACGATCGACGCGCCGGTCTCGGTCCGTATGCGGGTCTCGCCCAGCACCCGGCCGTTCCAGTGCGACGCGGAGGACAGTTCGACGCGTTCGGCCACCAGGCCCAGATCGTTGGTGGAGAGCAGGTTCGGGCTGTGGTGCGAGGGCATCAACGCGTCGATCAGGGCCTCCGCCTCACGGGACGTCAGCTTCACCGAGAGCGCGCACTCGTCGGGATCGTCCCGGCGGTAGGCGTTCAGCGTCCGCGTCCCGTCCCTGTGGGCGACCACCGACAGCGGCTGCTGTTCGCGCGTGGTGAGGTCGTAACGGACGCCGATGCCGGGCAGAGGTGTACGGCTCAGGCGAGGAACAGGCACGACAAACCCCCAGGTCCGGGCTGGTTCAGCGGTGGGGGGGCGGGCCCGCGCGCCCCCTTGGCACCTTACCGGGACGCGCCGAAGGGCCACGAACGGTCTACAGCGCCGTCACGGAGTCCTCCGCCAGGGGGACGAAGGGCCGGAGGAAGTCCCCGCTGCCCCGGACGAGGCCGTAGGTGGACTCGGGGACCTCGAACCAGGCGCCCGGCAGTCCGCTGAGGGGTTCGGAGACGACGAGCCGGCTCTGGTCGGAGAAGTGGTCCAGGAACGTCAGGTCGGGGTGCAGCCCCCGGAGGGTCTCCAGTTCGGCGCTGTAGAACAGCGAACGCGAGCGTCGCTCGCTGGAGTAGCGGAAGGCCCACAGCCCGTCCCCGTCCGTCACCGCGATCGTCATCTGGAGCGGGTACTCCACGCCGTGCTCCCGGCCGAGCGTCTCCACGTGACCCGCCATCCGCGCCACGGCGGTGGGCGGGTCCTGGTCCAGCCCGTAGGTGAGGGCCAGGAAGAACATGACCTCGGAGTCCGTCGACCCCTCGATGTCGGCGAACAGGGACGGGTCGATGCGCAGGCACAGGTCCCGGCGCAGCCGGTTGAAGTCGGTGATCGCGCCGTTGTGCATCCACAACCAGCGCCCGTGGCGGAAGGGGTGGCAGTTGGTCTGCTGGATCGCCGACCCCGTGGACGCCCTGATGTGGGCGAAGAACATGTGGGAGCGGACATGGGCGGAGATCTCCCGCAGGTTGCGGTTGTTCCACGCGGGGCCGGTGTCGCGCACCACGGCCGGGGTGTCCATCCCCACGGTGTACCAGCCGATCCCGAAGCCGTCGCCGTTCGTGGTCTCGACGCCCATGCGGGAGTGCAGACTCTGATCGATCAGCGAGTGCGCCGGGCGGTACAGCAGGGAGTCGAGCAGCACCGGGGTACCTGAGTAGGCGAGCCATCGGCACATGCGGCGTTCCTTCCCTCGCCTCGTCCCCCATGACGCGTGGACCCCTCCATCATCACGCGCGCCCAACGGTGATCGCCAGACAGCGCGGCCACCGGCGAGGGGGCACCCGCAGGCGACCGGAGGACGAAGCCGAGCGGTGCCATTTCGCCGGTCCGGATATGCCGGCCGACTATCACGGTGGCGAGGCGAACCCGCTATTTTACGGCATCGCCGCAGCACTTCACCGGCTCGATGCCCCGTGCGAATGACAGCAGGACCGTAATGGCCCTCATGGGACGGACCGACACCGATGGGGGATATAAGAATCACATCAGCACCCGTCCCCGCCTGCGCGGACATCGACCGGCCCGGTCGGAAACGGGTGTCCGCGACACTTCCGCGCGCATGCGTTTATCACGCATGGATTCAGCCGTCCGCCCCGACACTTTCAGACTTTTCACACAGCGTTAACTCGGTGGGCTTTTACGGCTGTTAGCGTTCCTCAAGCCATTGACAGGAGTGTGAGAGGAGGCGCGAGATGCCAGCCACGGCGACCCGTTTCGTGGTCACCGTCCTGACCGCCCTCCTGTTGGCCCTGCAGTTCCCGGCCGTCGGCACCTCCCCCGCGTTCGCGCACGACGCCCCCGTGTCGGGCGCCGAACCTTCGCAGAGGCCCACGCCCGACGCGGCGGCGGAGGAGCGGGATCACATCACGTGCGATACACCCGACGGCGACACGAACGGACTTCTGCCCGCGCGTGACCGGCACCGCAGCACGGCCGGTTCCACGCTCGACACTCCCTCCCGTTCCCTGCTGCGGGGCGCCACCGCCGCCGCGCGGCCCCACGTGGGACTCTCTCCGTTCGGCGACGCGCACCGCGTATCGAGATCCTCCACCGCTCACTCGGCGGCGGCCCTTCAGGTCTTCCGCTGCTGAGCTGATCCGCGGCGTCCACCGACGTAGGTCCCACCCGGCCCGCACCGCCGTGCGCGTCGACGTGGGGTCATGTCGACGTGGCCGCCCGCGCCCCGTTCTCGTACGTACGCCGACGCGCCGACAACGGCGCGCCAGGAGGAACACTGGTATGCAGCCCCTCATCGAACACGCCCGATCCTTCCGCGAGCAGTCCGCCGAGCGTTCCGAGGAGTTCGCCCGTCTGGCCCAGGGCCAGTCCCCGCAGGTCCTGTTCATCACCTGCTCCGACTCCCGGGTCGTCCCCGCCCTGATCACCGGCGCCAAGCCCGGTGAACTCTTCGAACTGCGGACCGCCGGAAACATCGTCCCCCCGTACGCCTCGCAGCAGCCCACGGGCGAGGCGGCCACGATCGAATACGCGGTGGAGGTGCTGGGGGTCACGGACATCGTCGTCTGCGGCCACTCGCACTGCGGCGCCGTCGGCGCGCTCCTGCGCGGCGACGACCTGACCGCCGTACCGGCGGTGCGCGACTGGCTGGCGCACGCCGCTCCCCGCCCCGAAGGCACGGTCGAAGACCCGGCCGTCGCCGAGGCCGTACAGAGCCACGTCCTCACCCAGCTGCTCAGACTCCGCTCGTACCCCTGCGTCGAGAAGCGCCTGGCGGACGGGCGGCTGCGCCTGCGCGGCTGGTTCTACGAGGTCCACACCGGATCCGTCCTCGCGCATGACGCGCGCACCGACTCCTTCGAGGCGCTGTGAGCACGGCCGTCGGCCGGCGAGGGAAGAAGTTCCCCCATCTGCGGCAGGACTTCATGGCCTCGCTGGTCGTGTTCCTCGTCGCCCTGCCGCTGTGCGTGGGCGTCGCCGTCGCCTCCGGTGTCCCGGCGGAACTGGGCCTGATCACCGGCATCGTCGGCGGTCTCGTCACCGGCATGATGCGCGGCAGCAGTCTCCAGGTGTCGGGACCCGCCGCGGGTCTCACCGTGCTGGTCTTCGAGGCCGTCCAGACGTTCGGGCTGCCCGCTCTGGGCGTGATCGTGCTCACGGCCGGCCTGCTGCAACTGGCCATGGGCGCCCTCAAACTGGGGCGCTGGTTCCGGGCCATCTCGGTCTCGGTCGTCGAGGGCATGCTCGCCGGCATCGGACTCGTCCTCATAGCCGGCCAGCTGTACGCGGCGGCCGGCGCGGAAGCACCGTCATCCGGTCTCGGCAAGATAGCCGGACTCCCCAGCGTTCTGTTAGACGCCCTCGGAAGCACCTCGGCCCTCGCCTCTCTCGCCGTCGGGGCGGGGACCATCACCGTGATGGTGCTCTGGAACCGCATGCCCCGGCGCCTGCGGGCCGTTCCGGGCGCGCTCGCGGCGGTCGTGCTGGCGACCCTCGTCTCACTGGCGTTCGGCCTGCCGGTCGCCACGGTCGAGGTGCAGGGGCTGCTGGGCGCCATCCAGCCGCCCGGGCTCGACGCGTTCGGTGAACTGGCCACCTTGGGCATGCTCGGGACCGTCCTGGCGTTCACCCTGATCGCCTCCGCCGAGAGCCTGTTCAGCGCGGCGGCCGTCGACCGCCTGCACGACGGTCCGCGGACCGAGTACGACAAGGAGCTGATGGCCCAGGGCGCCGGCAACAGCGTGTGCGGGCTGCTCGGCGCGCTGCCCATGACCGCCGTCATCGTGCGCAGCTCCGCCAACGTCCGGGCGGGCGCGAAGACGAAGGCCTCCCGGGTCATGCACGGCGTGTGGCTGCTGCTCTTCGCGGCGCTCCTGCCGTCCGCCCTGGCCCTCATCCCGCTGCCCGCCCTCGCCGGCATCCTGGTCCACGCGGGCTGGAAGCTGATCCCGCTGCGGACGATCGCACCGCTGTGGCGGGAGCATCGCGGCGAGGCGGTGATCCTCGTGGTCACGGCTGTGGGCATCGTCGCCGTGAACATGTTCGAGGGCGTCCTGATCGGCCTCGCCCTGTCCGTGGCCAAGACGGCCTGGGAGGCCTCGCACAACCGGCTGGAGGTCGTCGACAAGGGCGCAGGGCCCGTCCAGGTGTACCTGTCGGGCAACGCGACCTTCCTGCGGCTGCCGAAGATCCTCGACAGCCTGGAGGCCCTGCCCCAGGACCGCCCCATCAAGCTGGACCTGTCCGGCGTGCACCACTTGGACCACGCCTGCCGCATGGCGCTGGAGAACTGGGCGGCCCGCCACAGCTCGGCCGGCACGGAGCCGGTCCATGTGACCGAGCTGTCGACAGTGAAGAGCGCGTCCGGCTGACACCGGGTCGGGCGGGGGCCGCTCCTCGGCCCGTGGCCGGCGCCTGCGGGCGCCCGGCCCGGGCCTCGGGGCGGCCCCTCCCGGCTTCGCGGACCGGAGTCGCAGCGGGCTTCGCGGACCGTACTCAGAGGTCGAAGTCGATGTGCTGCACGTCCGTGAAGCGCACCTCCTCCAGGCCGCCGGCGCGGCGGCCGCCGTCCTGGAAGTACACCTCCTTGAGGGCCTCGGCGGCGATCTCCTGGAGCCGGCGGTCGCCGGCCCCTTGCTCCTGCGCCTCGAAGAGGCGGGCGGCGTACCGCGGCGGGAGTGCCACGGTGAGGTGGCGGATCCGGTCCTGGTCGGTCGTGCCGATCGGAGCGGTGTAGCCGAGCCGGGCGCGGGTGTCGATGACGATGCCGCCCGTGGTGGCCGCCGTCCGCCTGGCTCTGGCGCGGATCTGCGGCTGCCACCGCTGGGTCACCTCGCGCTCCAGGCGCTCGGCGAGGTCCCGGCGGGGCTTCTTGATCTCGTCCTTCACATACCGCTCCACGGTGCGCTGGGACACCCGCAGCATCTGGGCGACGGCCCTCGTGCCCTTGAGCTGCCTGACCAGGTACCGCATCCGCGCACCGGCCGACTTCGGGATCGGGCGGGTGAACGCCCGCTGCACCGCCTTCTCCAGGCCGTCCCCGAACATGCTCATCGTGGTCCACCTACTCCCCGTCGTCCACGGTGGTGACGTCGCCGTCCTTGATGTAGCGGGCGAGGTTGAGCTCCTGGCCGTACCGCTCGCGTACGCCTTCGCCCCACAGCACGCTCTGGGTCCCCTCGTGCTTGACCATTCCCGGTGAGACACCGAGCCGGAAGCCGCCCGGCAGCGGCTTGCCGTCCCGGTACGGCAGGAAGTCCAGCGGAGACGGCCCGTCGGAGGCGTACACGGCGCAGTCGGAGAGGACCGCGACCGGGTACTGCCCCGTGGCGACCGCGTGCCGGACCATCTTGCGGTGCATGTTGACGCGTGTGCGGGAGATGACGGCGGCGCGGATGTCGGGCCGCCAGGTCGGACGGGACAGGGCCCGCCAGGGCTCGCCCGGCTTCCACCCCTCGCCGCGGGGACGTTCGCGGAGCTTGCCGATGCCGCCCTTCACGGTGGCCTTGATCGCGGACAGCACGATCGCCAGCTGCGGGTCGCGCAGCCGGTAGCCGTCCATGGCCGTCAGGAAGTCCTCCGGCGGCAGGTCGCCGGTGACGCCCAGGTCGGCCATGGTCGCCACATAGGCGTCGCGCAGCCGGTTGTACCAGCCGTCCAGGTAGCGCCCGTTCTCGTACCGTACGTACGCCTCGGCCGGTTCCACGTCGTAGCCGAGCTCCACGGCGTACGCCACCGTGGGCGTGGCGTACCACGCCGGCCCCTCGGGCCTCTCGCCCTTGGGTGTGAACGGGCTCGGCAGCAGGTCGCCTTCGAGGCGCCGCCACTCCTTGCCGACCAGCACGCGGGAGAGGTCGACGTGGGAGAGGTCGACCAGCCAGGAGCCGGGCAGCTTCGGGTCGAACCGCGGGTTCTCGACGTACGTCGGCGCTCCCAGGCCCACGATCGTGCCGTTCGCGCCCGCGGCGAAGGCCATGTTCACGTCGATGCCGACGAGGTGCCGCTTGAGGCACTCCTCGTCGGTGAGCGGCCGCGCCCAGTCGTACGCCTCCTCCATCAGCACCTCGGTCGGCGTGCGCCGGTGGAACCTCGGCAGGTCCGTGAGCAGCGGGTGGCCGTCGGGGGCCTCGCACGGCGCGCAGTCGACCGGGTCCTTCCCCAGTGAGCCCGGGTTGTGCTCGCTGTGCCGGACGCCGTGCTCGTCGGGCTCGCTCGCCCGCGTGGGCGGGTGGAGGGCGGTCATCAGCTCCAGGCCGGTGACGGCGGTGGAGCCTCGCGGCGTCATCACCCGGGACGCGTACGTGCCGAGGAGCCGGGCGAGGTCCGGGGGCGGCAGCTCCGCCGCGTCGCCCCAGTGCCGGGTGTCGAGCGCGCCCCAGGACGGGAGGCACAGCTGCACGCACGTACGGTGCGAGCCCTGCGCCGGGCGGTAGATCCGCGCCCACGGGCCGAACCCGCGCTTGGTCAACTGCCAGTCCGCGCGTGCCAGTTGCCTGACGACCTTGTGGCCGTCCGGCAGCCGCCCCGACAGGCGCTCCTCCTCACCGAGCCGGACCGGAAGGCCGTAGCGCAGGCAGGCGGCCTCGGTCAGCACGATCAGCGGGTCGGCGTCCTTGCCCGCCCCGCTGAGCCTGCGCGCGCCCAGTCTCGCGTCACGCAGCGTCCAGTCGACCAGCGCCGGGAGGGACTTGGCGGGCACGTCCAGGACGAGGCCGCCGACGCAGTACGCGAAGACCTTCCCGTCCTCGGCGTCCACGACGGCGAGGGGCCCGTGCTCGAAGCGGGTGTCGCCGGGGGCGGAGGCGGGGACGGGGGCGGGCTTCGCCGCGGTGGTGCGGGCGGCCTTCGGTGCGGCGCTCCCGGCGCGCGGGCGCGGGGACGTCGTCGCGGCGGCCGTGCGCGGCGTGGTTCGCCCGGTGGCCGGGGCCGGGGCCGGGGCGGGGGCGTCCGAGACCGGGGTGGGGAGCGAGGTGCGCGGTCGCGGCCGCGCGGACTCGGCCTCGCGGGGCCCGGGCGTGGTGGGGCGGAGCCCGGTCGTGGAGGCGGGTGCGGGGCCGGGCGCGGGCGCGGGCGGGGCCGCCATGTCCCGCGCGGCCGCCGTGTCCGGGGCCTCCGTGCCCCGCGCGGCCGGTGTGGAATCGGCCGGGTAGAGTTCCGCGAGCTTCTCCAGGAGGCGGGCGTACGCCTCGCGTTCCGGCGGTCTGGGTTCCGTCCGGCCGGCTTCCCACCCGCTGACGGTCGCGCGTCGCACCTGGAGGGCCGTGGCCACCTGGTCCAGCGTCAGGCCGTGCGCGGTGCGCAGCCGCTTGCGCTCGGCCGGTGGGGGCAGCGGGGAAGCGGACGCGATCAGCGCGTCGACGGCGTCGAACAACTCGGACATGGAACACCTCCGCCGCCACCCTAGCCCGCCCACCGTACGGATCGCGTACTTCTCGCGTACGGGTCGCGTACTGGCCGGTCTTGTCGGGCAGGCGACGGCGGTGGTTCGAGGGCCGCTCCGGCGCGGCCCCGCCGTGTCCGTACCGGTTCGCGCGGGGGCGGGAGCGGACGCTAGCTCACGGCGGCGACTCCGCCCATACGCCCGGGCCGCCGCCGCGCCACTCGATGAGGGGTGACTCCACCACTTCGTCCGGCCCCAGCTCAAGCCCGACGGAGGCCAGCAGATCCGCTACGTCCGCCACGCTCTCGGCCAGTCCGAGGATCCGGCCGTCCGCGCGGACGCGGCGGCCGCCGGTCGCGGAGGGCGGATGGACGACGACGGGCGGGTGACTGTGCATGAGCCCACGGTGGCTCCGCCACGGCCCGTACGCATCCGGCTTGCTCCAGACGGCGCACGCGGGGGCGGTCGACTGGGAGCGGGCGGGGCGCTCGGTTCAGGTCGTGCCGGTCGGCCCGGTCCGGTGGGCGGGAGTGTCGTCGGTGGACGCCAGCTCGGCCCGGAACGCGGTCACCGCGTCGCCGGTGACGGCCACCTCGAGCCCACCGTCGGACCGTACCTCGACGCGCACCCGGACGTCACCGGGCCGTCCCATGGCCACCCCCTGGCGGCCGGTGAAGTCGAGCCGCCCCCCGGGCGCAGGCACGATGCCGTGCCGTACCAGGTAGGCGCCGAGCGGGCCGTGGCCGTTGCCGGTGACCGGGTCCTCGGTGATGCCGATCGCCGGTGCGAACATACGGGACCAGGTGAGGAGCCGGGCGTCGCCGGTGGACCGGGTGAAGACGAAGAAGCCGTTGCTGCCCACCTCACGGCTCAGCGCCGTCAACGCCGAGGGGTCGGGTCGCAGCGCGTCGACGACGGCGCGGTCCCGGAGCTCCACGAGCACCTTGGAGTGGCCGGTCGACACGGTCTGGACGGGGGCGTTCTCCGCCAGGTCGGCGGTGCCGGCTCCCAGGGCCCGCAGCAGCCGGTCCACTCGGCCGCCGTCCAGCTCGGGCCCGAACTCCGCCCTTCCTTGGTGCATGCCGATCCGTACCCTCTCCCCGTCCCGGTGGACCTCCACCCGTTGGATCAACCCGGCGCCCGTCTTCTGCCGCAGCGATCCCGACGGCAGGCCGTACTCCACCGCGCGGGCGAAGTGCGCGCCCACGGTGGCGTGCCCGCAGGTGGGTACCTCGGTCGTGGGGGTGAAGAAGCGGACGCGCACGTCGTGGTCGGCGGCGTCGGCGGGCAGGACGAAGGCGGTCTCGGAGTTGTTGAGCTCCCGCGCGACCGCGAGCATCTCGGCGTCCGTCATGCCGTCCGCGCCCAGCACGACGCCCGCGGGGTTTCCCGTGAAGGGCGCCCGGGTGAAGGCGTCGATCTGATAGAGGATCCTCATCGTCGGCGGCCCCCTCGACCCGCGCACCGGGAACGGCCCGCCCGCGCCCCGGACCGGCTCACCGGTCCATCCCCTGCCGGTCGAGCGCGCCGGCGGCGGCGTCCTCGGCCAACCGGACCAGGGTGCGCACCGCGGAACCGGTGCCGCCCCTGGGGGTGCAGCCGTGCGGCGCGCCTTCGTGGAAGGCCGGTCCCGCGATGTCGAGATGGGCCCAGGGGACGCCGTCCGGCACGAACTCCTTCAGGAAGAGGCCGGCCACCAGGCCGCCGCCCATGCGCTCACCGGTGTTGGCGATGTCGGCCACCGGGGAGTTCAGGCTCTCCCGCAGGTGGCCGGGGAGCGGCATGGGCCAGGCCTCCTCCCCGGCCCGCCCGGCGGCGTCGACGACCTGGTCGCGGAAGGCGTCGTCGCCGGACATGACGCCGAAGACCCGGTGGCCCAGGGCCATCTTCATCGCGGCGGTCAGGGTGGCCACGTCCACGAGGGCGTCGGGTTCCTCCTCGCCCGCGCGGACGAGGGCGTCGGCGAGCACCAGGCGTCCCTCGGCGTCGGTGTTGATCACCTCGACGGTCTTTCCGCCGTACATCCGCAGTACGTCCCCCGGCTTGGTCGCCGAGCCGGACGGCATGTTCTCGGCGAGGGGGAGCCACCCGGTGACACCGGCCCGCAGCCCGAGCCGGGCGGCGGCCACCACGGCGGCGAAGACGGCGGCGGCACCGGCCATGTCGCGCTTCATGATCTCGTTGAAGCCGACCGGCTTGAGGGAGATGCCGCCGGAGTCGTAGGTGATGCCCTTGCCGACGAAGGCGAGGGTGGCCCGCGCGTCCGGGTGGCGGTAGGCGACCCTGACGAGGCGCGGCGGCCGCACCGAGCCCTGGCCGACGCCGAGGATGCCGCCGAAGGACCTCTCAGTGAGCGCCCGCTCGTCGAACACCTCGACATCGAGCCCGTACTCCTCGCCGGCCGTCCTCACGGCGGCGGCGAAGGTCTCCGGCGTGAGGTGGTTGGCCGGCATGTTGACGAGGTCGCGCGCACGGTTCGTCTCCTCACCGATCACGGTGCCGCGCCGGACACCGGCCGCGAGGTCGTCCCGGGTCTCGCCGGCCGCCGGGATCACCAGTTCGCCGACGGGAGCCTCACGGTCGGCGGGGGCACGGAAGGCGGTGAAGGCGTAGGAGCCGAGCAGGCCGCCGAGCGCCACCGCCTCCGCCGCCTCGGCGGTGGCGACCGGAAGCGCGAGGACGGCCCGCCCGGTGCCGGTCAGGGCGCGGGCGGCCACAGCGGCCGCCCGGCGCAGCGCCTCCGTGGTGGGCTCGCCGCCGTCGTCGGCGGACTCGCCCAGGCCGACCGCGAGGACCGTCTCGGCCTTGAGGTCCGCCGGCGCGGGCAGCTTGAGCGCCTCCCCCTCGGTGCCGGTCATGCCGAGGCAGCCGAGCGTCGCGGCGAGCCTGCCGCCGAACGCCTCGCTCACGGCTTCCGCGCCGGGGGCCGGAACCGGCCCTCCTGGGCTCGTCACGACGCCGATCACGACGCAGTCCGCGGGCAGCGCCCCGGCGATGGGATCGGCCACGGCAAGGATCGTCACGTCACACCGTCCTGTTCTCTGGTGGTTCGTCTGGCGGTTCGGGAGCGGGAGACATCGGCCGGCTACGACCGCGCCGGGTGGGAGGGCGGCGGCGGGTGGGCCGGTGCCGCGGGCGCCGGTTTCTTCCGGCGCGTCATGCCGACGCCGACGAGGACGATCAGCATTCCCGCGGCGACCCGGAGGCTGAAGGGTTCGTCGAGTACGAGGGCGCCCAGCCCGACCGAGACCACGGGCAGCAGATATCCGACGGTCGCGGCGTTGGTCGCGCCTTCGTCGGCGATGATCCGGTACGTGAGGTGGAAGGTGATCCCGGTGGCGAAGACGCCCAGGATCACCACCGCGATCAGGCCCCCGCGGCTGAGGTGCACGGGTTCCAGGCCACCGGCCGGCAGGCTCAGGGCGGTGAGGCCGGAGGCGGCGAGGAGCTGAGCCGTGGAGAGGGAGAGGGTCGCGTGCCCCTTTCCGACGAGGGCGCGTCCCATGTACGTGAAGCCGATCGCGTAGCTCGCCGCCGCGGCGACGATGGCGAGGGCGCCCCAGCCGACGACCCCGGCCCCCTGCCATGGGGCGAAGATCAGCACCACGCCGCCGAACCCCAGCAGCAGGCCGCCCCAGCGCAGCGGGCGGACCCCGCGCTCCGAGCCGATGGCGATACCGACGAGCAGGGACCAGAGCGGGGTGGTCGCGTTCAGTACCCCCGCCACGCCGGAGTCGACGGTCTGCTGGCCGATGCTGAACATCGCGAACGGCAACGCGTTGCACCAGAAGGCGGCCACGAACACACGGCCCCAGACGGCGCGTTCACGAGGCAGGCGCTGCCCGGACGCCACGCACAGCACCAGCAGCGTGCCGGTGCCCAGCAGGCAGCGGGCGAGGGTGACCTGTACCGGGGAGAGGGCCTCCAGGGCCAGCTCGATCCACAGGAAGGTCGAGCCCCACAGCAGGGCGAGCACCCCCATCCGGGCCAGGGCCCATGTCCTGCCTGCCGCACGGTGCACGCTCGTTCTCCTCCCAGGTCTGGCCCCGAGGCAACGATGCCGCCGACCGCACATAAGCACAATCAAAAGGTTCTGCATGACCATTAAGCTGTGCTACATGCTTGATCTGAGACGGATGCAGGTGCTGCGTGCGGTGGTCACCAGCGGTTCGGTGACCGCGGCCGCGGCGCACCTCGGTTACACGCCCTCCGCCGTGAGCCAGCAGGTGGCGGCGCTGGAGAAGGAAGCCGGGATCACCCTGCTCGAACGGGTGGGACGGGGCGTACGGCCGACCGCGGCGGGCCGGCTCCTCACCGAGCACACGGCGATCATCAGCCAGAACATCGCCGAGGCGGAGACGGCGCTGGCCGACCTGCGAGCCGGACGCACCGGCAGGCTGGCCATCCGCTACTTCACCTCGGTGGGCCCGACGCTCGTCGCGCCCGCCCTGGCCCGGCTCCGCCGCGAGCATCAGGGGCTGCGGATCGACCTGGGACTGATCGACCCGGAAGACCCGCTGGCGGAGGTCGAACAGGGCGATGCCGACCTGGCGATCGTGGTCCGGCCCCGCGGCGGTGGCAGGCAAGCGGGCATCCATCTGGTCCACCTGCTCGACGACGAGTACCTCGCCGCTCTCCCCGCCGATCACCCGCTCGCCGCGCGGCGCGTACTCGACCTCGCCGATCTCGCCGGCGAGCCGTGGATCGGCAGCGAACCGCCGGGGCCCTGCCTCGACGTCGTACTGGAGGCGTGTGCCGCGGCGGGCTTCAGCCCCGACGTCGTGGCGGAGAGCGAGGACTACGCCACCGCGCTCGGTTTCGTCGCGGCAGGCCTCGGCGTCGGACTCGTCCCCCGCCTCGGAGCGGCCGGGCGCCGCTCCGGCGTCGCCCTCCGCCGCGTCCGGCGACCGGAGCCGGTCAGGACCATCCACGCGGCGGTACGCGCGAGCACCCTGGACCAACCCGCCCTGCGCACGCTGCTCCACACGTTGGAGGAGGCCGCGCGGCACCCGGCACCGGCCACCGCCTCACGCGCGCACCGGTCCGGGACGCCGTGAGGCCGCGACCGCCCGGGAGGCGGTGAGGCCGCGACGGCCCGGGTGTCGTACGTCGGCTCGTCAGCGGCCGGGGTGTTCCCCCGGTCCCTGCCGGAGCGGAGCCAGCGGGGTGGGAGAGAGCGCGGACGTCTCCTCCCCCGGCTCGAGGAGGGTGTCCGCGGCGCCGACGATGAGGGGGTCGGGCGCGCCCACCGCTTCCGGGTCCTTGCTCGCGTAGTCGATGCGCGACAGCAGGCTGCGCATGGCCTCCAGGCGTGCCCGTCGCTTGTCGTTGCTCTTGACCACCGTCCATGGCGCGTGCTCGGTGTCCGTCGCCCTGAACATGGCGACCTTGGCGGTGGTGTAGTCGTCCCAGAGATCGAGCGAGGCCAGGTCGGTGGGTGAGAGTTTCCACTGCCGGACCGGGTCCACCTGCCGGATCGCGAAGCGGGTGCGCTGCTCGGATCGCGACACGGAGAACCAGAACTTCACCAGGTGGATGCCGTCCTCGACCAGCATGCGCTCGAACAGCGGGCACTGGTGGAGGAAGAGCGCGTACTCCTCGTCGGTGCAGAAGCCCATGACTCGTTCGACGCCCGCCCGGTTGTACCAGGAGCGGTCGAAGAACACGATCTCGCCGGGGGCGGGGAGGTGGGCGATGTAGCGCTGGAAGTACCACTGCCCCGCCTCGCGCTCGGTCGGCTTGTCCAGGGCGACGATCCGGGCGCCGCGAGGGTTGAGCCTCTCGGTGAACCGCTGGATGGTGCCGCCCTTGCCGGCGGCGTCCCGGCCCTCGCACACCACGACCAGCCGGGCTCCGGTGTCCTTGGCCCACCGCTGCAACTTGAGCATCTCGATCTGCAGGATCCGCTTGGCCCGCTCGTACTCGCCGCGGCGGATCTTGCGGTCGTACGGGTAGTTCTCCTGCCAGGTGCGGATGGGGTCGCCCGCGGCGCTGAGCAGGACGGGTTGCTCGGGGTGCGTGTCGTCCACGCTCAGCCCCTTCAGCAGGTTGCGCTCCTCGGCGGCCCGCTCGTCTCCACCGTTCGTCCCGCTCATGTGATCACCTCGTCGTCCGCAGCCCTGTCCCTACCAGTGTCTGCTGTGAAGAGGGAGAACGACGTAAACAGGGAAATCGGCGTGAATGGCGGAGGCCTTGGTGGCGTGGTCGTGTCTTGTGGTGGCGTGGCCGTGTCTCGTGGTGGCGTGCCGGCTCGCGGGCCGCCGGGACCCGGTCCGGCAGATGGTGGACCACCCGGGACAGCAGCGCGAGGCCGACCCGCTTGTGCATTCAGGTGATGAACGCACAACGGGCCGGAGGGGCGGGAAACTTGGGATTCAGCCGATGTCGGCGTGAAGTCTTGACGGCACGGTGGCCTGACGGTTGACTCGCCGCACCGCGTGCGGGGAGCGCTTCCTCCGCCGCTCCGCACCCGCTTCCCGAGCCGCCTTCCCGGCCGCTCCCCCATGGGGCACGGCGCCCCCGCCCCTCCCCGCACGCGTCGGCCCCGCGGCACGAACCCCGACCCCGCGCATCGCCCCTGTCGTACAGAAGGAGACGCAATGCCACGCCCCCGTCCCAGGAGCAGAACGAGTACGGCGTTGATCGCATCCATCGCCGTTCTCGGCGGCCTGCTCGCCGGCGCCCTGCCGAGCGCCGCGGCCGCCGAGGATCCCGTGCCCGTGGCCGTCGACCGCTTCGAGGGGGAGATCCCCTTCGCTCCCCCTCCCGCGGAGGGGATCTTCACCTGGGGCAGCGACGCCGACGACCATCCGAGCCTGCGGATCGCCGAGCGGGCCGACGCGCCCGAGGGCGACAAGGTGCTCGAAGGCGGCTACGACATCAGCGGCTGGGGCGGTTTCAGCCATGACTTCGCCTTCGACGCACCGGCCCACGACTGGACCGCGTTCAAGGGCGTCCGCTTCTGGTGGTACGGCCAGAACACCGCGCCGCTGCCGCCCGGTTCGGGCAAGCGCGTCCACTTCGAGATCAAGGACGGTGGCGCGAACGGCGAGGCGTCCGAACTGTGGACGACGTCGTTCACCGACGACTGGGAGGGGTGGCATCTCGTCGAGATCCCGTTCTCCGACTTCCAGTACCGCGCGGACTACCAGCCCGTCGGCGGCATCGACCAGATCCTCGGTCTGAACGAGATGTGGGGCTACGCCCTCACCCTGCCGCCGGGTTCCCCCGGTTCCTTCGCCCTCGACGGCCTGGAGCTGTACGGGAAGGCCGAACCGGCCCTGAACACCAAGGTCGTCACCGACGCCGCCGTGTACCCGGTCCGGGAGGGCGGCACCGCCCAGGTGCGGCTCTCGGTCGCCACCACGGGCTCCGGGCCGATCGACGAGCCGGTGACGGTCGCGTACACGACCGAGGGCGGCGCGGGCGGCGGCGCCGAGGCGGGCGAGGACTACACGCCGGTCACCGGCAGCGTCACCTTCCCGGCCGGCACGGCCTCCGGCACGTCCCGTTCGATCGCGGTGGCGACGACGAAGGACGGCGCCGCCGAGTCCGCCGAGACGATTCCGCTCACGCTGACCGTCACCGGGGCCAAGGCCCCCACGGAGACGCCTCAGGTGGTGGTGGACGGCCACGGCCTGCCCTACCTCGACAAGCGGCTGCCGGTGAAGAAGCGGGTGGCCGACCTGCTCGCACGGATGTCGCTCGCCGAGAAGGCCGGCCAGATGACGCAGGCCGAGCGGAACGCGCTCAAGTCCCCCGGGGACATCGCCTCCTACGACCTCGGCTCGCTGCTCTCCGGCGGCGGCTCCGTGCCCACGCCCAACGCGCCCGAGGCGTGGGCGAAGATGGTCGACGCCTACCAACTGCGCACCCGGGCCACCCGCTTCCAGATCCCGTTGATCTACGGGGTGGACGCGGTGCACGGACACAACAACGTCATCGGGTCGACGATCATGCCGCACAACATCGGCATCGGTGCCGGCCGCGACCCGAAGGTCGCCGAGAGGACGGGCGCCGTCACCGCCAAGGAGGTGCGGGCCACCGGCATCCCGTGGGACTTCGCGCCCTGCCTCTGCGTCACCCGGGACGAACGCTGGGGCCGCTCCTACGAGGCGTTCGGCGAGGATCCCGCCCTGGTGACCGCGATGGAGACCGTGATCAACGGCATGCAGGGCGCGCCGAACGGGAAGGACCTCGACCGCAACGACAAGGTGCTCACCAGCGCCAAGCACTTCGTGGGCGACGGCGGTACCGAGTTCGGCTCCTCGACCACCGGCTCGTACACGATCGACCAGGGCCTCACCAAGGTCACCCGCGAGGAGCTGGAGGCCGTGCATCTGGCGCCGTTCGCCGAGGCCGTCGAGCGCGGCGCGGGCACGGTCATGCCCTCGTACTCCTCGCTGGACGTCCTGGGTGACGACCGGGGCCCGGTGAAGATGCACGCCAACGCCGAGATGATCAACGGCGTCCTCAAGGAGCGGATGGGATTCGACGGATTCGTCATCAGCGACTGGCAGGCCATCGACCAGATCCCCGGGGACTATCCGAGCGATGTCCGTACGTCGGTCAACGCGGGCCTCGACATGATCATGGTGCCGACGAACTACCAGGACTTCACCCGGATCCTGGCGGAGGAGGTGGCGGCCGGGCGGGTCAGCCGGGCGCGCGTCGACGACGCGGTGTCCCGGATCCTGACGCAGAAGTTCAGGCTCGGCCTGTTCGAGCGGCCGTACGCGGACACCACCCACCTCGGAACGGTCGGCTCGGCCGAGCACCGCGCCGTGGCGCGCGAGGCGGTGGCCAAGTCCCAGGTGCTGCTGAAGAACGACGGCGCCGTGCTGCCGCTGAAGACGTCGCAGAAGGTGTACGTCGCCGGTTCCAACGCCGACGACCTCGGCAACCAGGCCGGCGGCTGGACCATCAGCTGGCAGGGCTCGTCCGGCCGGACGACGACGGGCACCACGATCCTCGAAGGGATGAGGAAGGCCGCCCCCGCCGCCTCCATCGCCTACTCCAAGGACGCCTCGGCCGCCACCGACGGCTACGACGTCGGCGTGGTCGTCGTCGGTGAGACGCCCTACGCCGAGGGCTTCGGGGACGTGGGCAACGGCCACGACCTCGAACTGAGCGCGGCCGACAAGGCGGCCGTCGACAAGGTCTGCGCCGCGATGAGGTGCGCGGTCCTGGTCGTCTCCGGCCGCCCCCAGCTCATCGGTGACCGGCTCGGCGCCATCGACGCCCTGGTCGCGTCCTGGCTGCCCGGCACCGAGGGGGACGGCGTCGCGGACGTCCTCTACGGCAAGCGCCCCTTCACCGGGCAGCTCCCGGTCACCTGGCCCAGGTCGGAGGCGCAGCTGCCGATCAACGTCGGTGACGCCGCCTACGACCCGCAGTTCCCGTACGGCTGGGGCCTGACCACCCTGTCCAAGGCGCCCGCCGGCGGGGAGCCCGCCCTGAAGGCCATCGCCCTCGCCGCCAGGGTGCTCCAGGCGGCCGGTCGCGGAACGTCGGTGGAAGGCAGGGAACTGGTCGCCGAGGCGCGGATGATCGTGCAGCGACGGATCGGCCAGGACATCACCGAGGCGACGGCCGGGCCGTTCGCCGAGGCGGACCATCTGCTCCTGACGGGCGACCTCACCGGCGCCGTCGGGAAACTGACGGCGGCTTACCGGGCCGCCTGAGGGCCCGGACAGGGAACGGGTGAGGCCCTGGAGGGAATCCTCCAGGGCCTCACCTTTCAGCGTGTCCGGTTTCAGGCGTGTCCGGTCAGGTCCGGATCACGGCCGAGGTCAGCCGATCGCCCAGCCGAATGCGCTGCCCCCGGCCGGAAGGCCGTTCTGGCCGGGCTGGTGCGCGGTCACCGTTCCGGTGGCGCCGGTACGGCCACCGGTGGCGTTGCCCCACGGCAGGGCGTACGCGGCACCGTGGGGTGTGGTGTGGGGCACGCCGACGTGGAGCCGGGAGGCCGTGACGCCGAGGTGGTTGCCGATGGCGTGGCCGGCCGTGGGGGTGCCGCCGAGGCCCGAGGCGTTGCCGGCCTCCAGCCAGAAGTCGGTGTCGCCGGGGGCGCCGAACGGGTAGAAGGTCTGCACCGCGCCCGCGTCCGAGGTGGTGCCGATGTCCTCACCGGGGATGCCGACCGCGAGGACGAGGGTGTTGGCGGCGCCGGGCTCGCGCGGTGACAGGTTCGCCAGGGCGACCTTCTGGCCGAACTTGTCGCCCGCCTCGGCTCCGCCCTGCACGTTCGGGACCTCGGCGTTGAAGTTGGCGGCCTGGGTGACCGCACCGGCTTCGGTGACGCGGAAGCTCTGGACCGCGCCGGCCTGGCTGACGTTGGCGGTGCCGACCGCCAGGGCCTCTCCGGGGGAGCCCACCGCGAAGACGGTGTCGGTCGCGGCGGCCGTGGCGGAGGGAGCGTACGCGACGGCCGCGACGGCCGCGCCGAACTGGTCGCCCGCCTCGGACGCGCCGGACACGAAGTCGTCGTCCTGGCTGATGCCCTGGATCGGGGTGGGGATGCCGTCGGCGTTCAGGCCGTGCTTGAGGACCTGCACGCCGCCCGCGTTGGCCAGGGTGCCGATCGCCTCGCCCGGCGAGCCGATGACCAGGTGGTTGGCGGAGGCGGCGACGGCGGCGCCGAACTTGTCGCCGGCCTCGGCGGTACCGCCCATGCCCGGCTTGTCCTGGTGGACGGCGGCGTTGACGCTGCCGCGCAGGTAATGGGCGCTGCCCGCGTCGGTGACGCTGCCCAGGTCCTCGCCGGGAACGCCGATCAGCAGGTACGGCTCACCGGCGGTGGTGTGTCCGGCGGCGACGGCGGCGCCGAAGCGGTCACCGGCCTCGGGGGCCGAGCCCAGGATCGAGCCGGAGCCGGTGCCCTGGACGAGGCCGACCGGGGCCTTGCCGGTGGACAGGCCGCCCGCGGCGCCGTAGAAGATCTGGGCGGCACCGGCGTCGGTGGTGGTGCCCACGTCCTCGGCCGGGACACCCACCAGGAGGTCGGTGTAGCCGTCCCGGTCGTGGTCGAAGGTGGCGAGGTTCTCACCGAACAGGTCGCCCGGCTCGGCGCCTTCCGACACGGCGGCGAGGTCCTGGTTGATCTCGGCGGTGCCCTTGCCGCCGCCGTACACGACCCGTACGGCACCGGCGTTGGCGTCGCCGCCCACGGTGGTCTTCGGCGCGCCGACGACCGTGTCCTCCACGCCGTCACCGTCGAAGTCCGTGATGCGCGGCTTCAGCGCCTGGTCGAGCTGGATGCGCGGAGTGGTGACGGTCGTGTCGGCGATGGGCTTCCCGGTGGCCTTCAGGAGCGTCTCGAGCTCGGTGACGCTCGCCCGCGGGTAGGCCTGCTTGAGCACCGCGAAGGCGCCCGCGACGTGCGGGGCGGCCATGGAGGTGCCGTTGTACGAGGCGTAGGAGTTGCCGCTGACCGAGGAGACGACGCTGCTGCCCGGCGCGAAGAGGTCGAGCAGCGGACCCCGGTTGGTGAAGGAGGACGGCTGGTCGCCGTCGGTGGTGCTGCCGACCGTGATGGCCGAGGAGATGCAGGCGGGCTCGCCCACCGCGTCGGCGTACGCCTGGTTGCCGCCGGCTATCACGGTGGCGACACCGGCGGCGCGCAGGTTGTCGATGACCGCCTTGCGGACGTCCGTGTCGCAGTGCGTCGTGTGCTTGGCGGCGCCCAGGCTCATGTTGGCCGCGACGACCGGCGTGCCGGACTGCCGGAGCCGCAGGACCTTCTCAAGGCCCGCGAGCTGGTCGCTGGTGTATGCCCTCACGCACGGTGCCTTGCCGGCGCCGCAGACCGCCTCGGTGCTGTTCTTGTGGAACACCTGGACGGCGACGATGCCGGCGCCGGGGGCGACACCGGTCTTGGGGGCTCCGGTCAGGCCCTGCCCGTTGCCGGCGGCGATACCGGCGACATGGGTTCCGTGATCGCACAGCCGGGTCCCCGCGCAGGGGCCGGTCTCCACGTCGGCCGAGCCCGGTCCCTCCTGCTGGTCGGTGCCGTCGGGGCACAGGCTGGTGACGCCGGCGGCGGCGTCGGTGGCCGAGAAGCACGCCTCGGCGATCACCCGGTCGCCGAGGAAGGGGTGGTTGACGGCGACGCCGGTGTCGATGACGGCGACTGCCGTGCCGGCGCCGTTCTGCCCCGCGGCGACGGTCTTGTCCGCGCCGATGAGCGGAATGGTCGAGTCCAGGCTGGGAGACGCGGCCTCGTCCTCGGTGACGCTCAGGACACCGGGCTGGGCGGCCAGCTTCGCCAGACCGGCCTTGTCCACGCGCAGCGTGGTGACGGGCACCGTGGACAGGGTCTGGAGGGCCTTGCCGGTCTTGCCCGCGCGGGCGGCGGCGGGCAGGTCGGCACGGCTCCTGGCGAGGACGTTGACCCTGACCGTGCCTCCGTCGGCGACCTCGTCGTGCAGGGCCGGATCGATGGGCCCGGCCGTCGTCGGGGTCGGCGTGTCAGCGCTCACCGGGGCGGCGTGGGCCGGTATCGCGCCGAGCGCCACGGCCACCATCGCCGTGACGACCGTGGACCATAGAGGTCGTTTCATGTCGCTCCATCGTGAAGCGGACAGTGGGGGATGCCCGCGTGATCATGCCTGGGAAAGGCGACACGGTATCGAACGGTCTATCGAAGGCGAGCCGGTACCCCCCTGCACCGAATGCCAGTTCGTCGCTCACGTGGCGGACACGCGCGTGATACACCGTGCGTTTCAGCGGGGAGGAATATAAGGTAAGGCTTACCTCTCTCGTGTGACTCGTGTGGAAGACGGGAAGTAACGTGCCGCTCTCGACCGCCCCCGCCGCCCCGGCCCCCTCCGCCGCGTCCGTCGCGTCCGTCGAGCCGCTCTCGGGTGTCTACCGGCGGCTCGGTGAGATCTCCCCCCTGGTGAGGATCCGGGCCGGCGACGCCCCTCGGGAGGCGGCGGCCGGATGGGTCGAGGGGCGTCGACTCGGCCGGGAGGCCGAGGCGGTGGAGCGCCTGGTCGCCGCCGAGGCGCGGCGCATCGAGCAGGCGTACGGAAAGGCTCCCCGGCGCGATGTCGCGGCGACCTGGGCGTTCCAGCGGTACGTGTTCACCGCCTGTCTCGCGATGAGCGGGCCCTGGTACCTCGAACGTCGGGTTCCGCGCGTGCCGCTGGAGCTGGTCGCGTACGGCTGGCAGGAGCGGGAGATGACCGTCGGCGCCGAGGCGCTGACATGTCTGGCGGGCGACCGGCTGGAGGGGCTGCCCGGCGTGCGCACCGCCGCCGGACCGGAGGCGCTGCGGGCCGAGTTGCGGTCCGCCGTCGCCGAGCATCTCGCCCCGGTGCTCGACGCCTTCCAGCCGCACGTCCGGCGCAGGCCGCACGCCCTGTGGGGCATGGTCACCGATCAACTCGCGGGCGGTGTCTGGCACCTGGGCCGGGCGCTGGGCGACGCGGGCGCCGCGACCGCGGCCGCCGACGCGCTGCTGCCCGGCTCCACACCGCCCTACGTGGGGGCCGCCGGGTTCCGGCCGTCGGCCGATCTGGACGGCGAGCCGACGCGGACCCGTACCAACTGCTGCCTGTACTACACGATCCGGCCGGACGAGCTCTGCGCCACCTGCCCCAGGAAGCGCTGAAAGGGGGCCGGGCACCTTCCGGTGCCCGGCCCCCTCGCGGTCAGGCGGTCACGCCTTCGCCGGGTCGACCTTGTAGGTCTTGGCGACGTCGTCGAGAACGGAGTTGGCGCCGTACAGGCCCACCGCGCTCATCCAGATCTTGTCGTCGACCTCGTGCTTGGCACCCTTCAGCTGCTTCCACAGCGGGTTGGCCTCGAACTTCTCCTTGGTCTGCTTGGAGAGTCCGGCCTCGTCGGCGTAGAGCGAGATGAAGATGTCGTCGGCGTCCATCTTCGCGATCTCCTCGTCCGACACCTCGGTGTTGAAGCCGGTGCCGGTGGCCGCGGCGGGCTTGCCGAAACCGAGGTCCTTGACGATCACGCCGATGTAGGTGTCCTCCTTGTAGATGCGCGTCGGGCCGTCCACGAATCGCACCACGGAAACCGTGGGGTTGGCGCCCTTCGCCTTGCGCACGCTGTCGCCGATGGCCTTGGCGCGCTTCTCGAAGGCGGCGATCCGCTCGTCGGCGGCCTTCTCCTGACCCATCGCCTTGCCGACGAGGCGCAGGTTGTCCTTCCACGTACCGCCGGTGGTCTCGGAGAAGACGGTCGGGGCGATGGCGCTCAGCTGCTTGTACAGCTTCTCGTGGCGCACCTTCGCGGAGAGGATGAGGTCCGGCTTGAGCTGGATGATCTTCTCCAGGCTCGGCTCCTCCAGGGTGCCGACCGGCTTGGCGTTCGCGGCGTACGTCTTGGCGTCGGCACCGAAGTAGGAAGGAAGGGACGCGCCGCTGCTCGCGATGGTGGTGTAGCCGACCACCTCGCCCTTGAGCGCGAGGGTGGCGTCGACGAACGTCATGTCGAGGGCGACGATACGCTTGGGCGCCTTCTTCACCTCGGTCTTGCCCATGGCGTGTTCGACGGTGCGGGGGAAAGCGGAGTCCGAGGCGGCGGGCGTCTCGCCGGCCTTCGTCTCGTCCTTCGTCTCGGAGCCGGCACCGCAAGCGGCGGTGGCGAGCAGTCCTGCGGTGACGGCGGCGGCTCCCACGGTGCGGCGGAAGCGGCCGAGCCAACGGGCTCTCATCAGGTGGTTCCCTTCTCTCACGGGGGGTGCAGCTGTAAGGATAGGCTCGCCTAACTTACGGCGGGGCAGTTCGGAGGAGATCGTGACCCAAGCGCTATCAGCGCCACCTCGGAAGGCGACCGCGCGGCAGCCGGCCGCGAAGGCGGAACGCGCGCGCAGACGCTGGACGGGCCTTCTCGTCCTGGCGGGACTGCTCGTGGTCGTCGCCGTTCTGAGCATCATGTTCGGTACGAAGTCACTGACGGCGGCGCAGGTGTGGCACGGTGTGTGGAGCCCCTCCGGGACCGAGGGCGATGTCATCGTGCGCAACCTGCGGCTGCCCCGCACGGCGCTCGCCGTCACCGCCGGTGTCGCGCTCGGCGTCGCCGGAGCCCTCATGCAGGGCCACACCCGCAACCCGATCGCCGATCCCGTCCTCCTCGGTGTCAGCGCCGGCGCGGGCCTGTTCGTGACCGGTGGCATCTTCCTGCTCGGGGTCACCACCCTGTACGGGTACGTGTGGTTCGGTTTCCTGGGGGCGATGCTGGCCAGCGTCGTCGTCTACCTGGTCAGCACCTTCTCCAAGGGCGGCGCGACCCCGGTGACCCTGGCTCTGGCGGGCGCCGCCGTCCACGCGCTCTTCACCGCGCTGACGGCGGGCGTCGTCCTCTTCGACCAGCAGGCGCTGGACGTCTACCGGTTCTGGACCGTGGGCTCGGTGAGCGGCCGGACCCTGGAACTCACCTTCCAGATGCTGCCGTTCGTCGCGGTCGGTCTGCTGGCCGCCGCCGTCAACGCCCCAGGCCTGAACGCGCTCTCCCTCGGCGAGGACGTGGCCAGGGCGCTCGGCGTGCGCATCGGCCTGACCCGGTTCACCGGCATGGCGGCGATCACCCTCCTCACCGGTGTGGCCGTCGCCGCCTGCGGGCCGATCGGCTTCGTGGGGCTGATGGCCACTCACATCGGCAGGTCCTTCACCGGTCCCGACTACCGCTGGGTGCTGGGGTACGCGGCGCTGCTCGGCGCCATCCTGATGCTGGGCGCGGACATCCTGGGCCGTCTGGTGGCCCGGCCGGGCGAGCTGCCCGTCGGCATCATGCTCGCCTTCATCGGCGCACCGCTCTTCATCTCGCTCGTACGCCGCAGGAAGCCGGTGCGACTGTGACAGTGGAATCGACAGCGAACACGAGGACGAGCGGCGACGACACCGCGCCCGGTGTGCGGCCCGGAAGGGGCGGGCCGGTCGTGCCGGGGCGCAGGCCGTTGCGGGTCGGCCCGGCCTCCGGGGTGTGGCGGCCGCGTACGGTCCTCGTACCGCTGGCCGCGGCCGTCGCCCTCTTCGCGGCCGTCGTCGTCAGCACGGCCCGCGGCGACTTCGCCATCCCGCTGCCGGACGTGGTCCGGGTCCTGTTCGGCGGCGGCGGCGAGGCGGACCGCCTGGTCGTCCTCGACTTCCGTCTCCCCCGGGCCGCCACGGGCGCGTTCGTCGGGGCGGCCCTCGGGCTCGCCGGCGCCCTGGTGCAGGGAGTCGCCCGCAACCCGCTCGCCAGCCCGGACATCCTGGGCGTGACGGCGGGCGCGGGCGCGGGCGCGGTGGCCGTGATCGTCCTCGGCGGGGAGTACGGCAGCGTCAGCGGCCCGCTCGCCGAGATCGGCGTCCCCGCCGCGTCCGTCGGCGGCGGACTCCTCGCCGCGGCGATCGTCTACCTCCTGGCCGTGCGGCGAGGGCTCTCCGGCTACCGGATGCTGCTGGTGGGCGTGGGCGTGCAGGCCGTCCTGTCCAGTGTGATCTCCTGGCTGCTCGTCAAGGCCTCGATCGTGGACGCGGGCCGGGCGATCCTCTGGCTCACCGGCAGCCTCAACGCCAGTACATGGGACAACGCGCGGGCCGTGGGCTGGGCGCTGGCCCTGCTGCTGCCCGTCGCCCTCGTCCTCTCCTTCTCCTTCGGGGCGCTGAACTTCGACGAGGACACGGCTCGCGGCCTGGGCGTACGGATGAACACCAGCCGCGCCACCCTGCTGCTCGTCGCGGTCCTGCTCACCGCGACCGCGACCGCCGCCGCGGGGCCGGTGGCGTTCGTGGCCCTCGCCTGCCCCCAGCTCGCGGTCCGGCTGGTGCGCACCGGCACCCCTCCCCTGCTCGCCTCGACGGTGCTCGGCGCCGCCGTCACCGTCTGGGCGGACGTCCTGGGACGTACGGCCTTCGGGAGGATCGAGCTTCCCGTGGGCATCCTCACCGCCGCCCTCGGCGCCCCCTACCTGCTCTACCTGCTCGTTCGGAGCGGAAAGGCCCGGAAGTCATGACGGAGACGAGCCAGACGAGCCAGACCGGTCAGGCCGGCCGCACGAGCGGGACGGACCGGTCCTCGACGGCGACCATGCCCACGGCGTCGACGGCCGGCGTGCGGCTGCGTGCCGAGAAGCTGTCCCTGGCCTACGGGGAGCGCACGGTCGTGCACGACCTGGACCTCGACATCCCGGACGGTTCGGTGACCGCCGTGATCGGGCCCAACGGCTGCGGCAAATCGACCCTGTTGCGCTCCTTCGGACGGCTGCTGCGCCCCAAGAGCGGGCATGTCCTGCTGGACGGAAGCCCGGTCCACACCCTGCCGACCCGCCGGGTCGCGGGGACCGTCGGCCTGTTGCCCCAGTCGCCCGAGGCGCCGGAGGGCATCACGGTGGCCGACCTGGTGGCGCGTGGCCGGCATCCGCATCAGAGCTGGTACCGCCGCTGGTCCTCCGACGACGAGGCCGCCGTGGAGCAGGCGCTGCGCAGCACCGGGACGTACGACCTGGCCGAGCGCACCCTGGACGAGCTCTCGGGCGGCCAGCGGCAGCGGGCCTGGATCGCCATGGCCCTGGCGCAGAACACGAAGATCCTGCTGCTCGACGAGCCGACCAACCACCTCGACCTGGCCCACCAGATCGATGTCCTCGACCTGGTGCGCGAGTTGCACCAGGACACCGGCCGGACGGTGGTGATGGTGCTGCACGAGCTCTCCCTCGCCGCGCGCTACGCCGACCGCCTGGTCGCGATGAAGGACGGCCGGATCGTGGCGCAGGGCGCGCCGGTCGACGTGCTGTCGGAGGACCTGCTGCGCGAGGTCTTCGACCTGGAGGCGAGGGTGCGGTACGACGAGGAGTGCGGCGCTCCTCTCGTCGTACCGCTGGGCCGGCACCACCGGAGAGCGGCCTCCGCCGACGCCTGACCCCTCACAGGCTCTTCAAGATTCAACTAGCGGATCCGAAACGGCAGTTCTCCGGACTGCCGTTTTCGGTCACGCCCGAGAACACCCTTTGCGAGCCTGCAAGGTTAGGCTAACCTAACCGTTAACCGACCAGGGGTCACCACTGGCCGGTGTCCGTCATGCCGTCACACGTACGACCCAAGGCACCACGACCGAAGGGCACTTCGCCATGCTGCGTGCTCAGCTCCTGGAACGTCAGGCGCTTCGCGAGTCCTCCGCCCGCACCTATGCCCGCAATCTGCCCGTGGCACCCGTTGCCGCCGCCGGCGCGGTCGTCACCGGTGCGGACGGCCGCACCTATCTCGACTGCCTCTCCGGTGCGGGAACACTCGCCCTGGGCCACAACCACCCCGAGGTCGTCGCCGCTCTCCAGTCCGCCCTCACCTCGGGCGCGCCGCTCCACACGCTGGACATGATCACCCCTCAGAAGGACGAGTTCAGCGCGGAGTTGCTGCGCAGGCTGCCCGGCACCCTGCGCGACGACGCCCGTCTGCACTTCTGCAGCCCGGCCGGCACCGACGCCGTCGAGGCCGCCCTCAAACTCGCCCAGCACGCCACGGGACGGCACGGGGTCATCGCCTTCACCGGCGCCTACCACGGCATGACGCTCGGCGCCTCGGCCGTCTCCGGGCCCGCCCGGATGCGGACCCCGGGGCCGGCCGACTCGCTCCCGGTCACCCGACTGCCCTACCCGTACGGCTACCGCTGCCCGTTCGGGGTGGGAGCCGAGCAGGCCGGGGAGTTGTCCGCCCGTCTTCTGGAGAGCTACCTCACCGACCCGAGCAGCGGCGTCGCCACACCCGCCGCCGTCATCCTCGAGGTCGTCCAGGGCGAGGGCGGCGTCGTCGAGGGGCCGGACCACTGGCTCCGGGAGATCCGCCGGATCACCGCCGAGCACGGCGTCGTGCTGATCATCGACGAGATCCAGACCGGGATCGGCCGCACCGGCCACTTCTGGGCCTGCGAGCGGGCCGGTGTCACCCCGGACGTCCTCGTCACCTCCAAGGCGGTCGGCGGCGGACTTCCCCTCGCCCTCATCGCCTACCGCCCCGACCTCGACACCTGGCGGCCGGGCGACCACACCGGCACCTTCCGGGGCAACACCCTCGCCATGATCGCCGGAGAGATCACCCTGCGCACCGTCGCCGAACAGCAGCTCGCCGAGCGGGCGGAGAAGCTGGGCGAACGGATCCGCCACGGACTGCGCGAGATCGCCCGCACCCACCCGGTCCTCGGCGAGGTCCGGGGCCGGGGGCTGATGATCGGGATCGAGGTCGTCGACCCGGACGGCCCGCCGGACCGCCTCGGCTCCCTGCCCGCCGACCCCGCCTTCGCCCGCGCCCTGCGCGCCGCGTGCCTGGACAACGGCCTGATGCTGGAGCTCGGGGGCCGGGAGGACACCGTGGTGCGCCTTCTGCCGCCGCTCGTCCTCACCGACGACCAGGCCGACTCCGTCCTCGGCCGGCTGGGCGCGGCGGTGGAGACCGTGGAGCGTGCGGCGTGACGCTCCTCCGTCCGACCGGGGGCGCCGACGGCGCTCCCGACTCCCGGCAGCCCCGTGGCGTCGAGACCGCCGTCGCCGGCGGGCACGAAGGACCGCACGTCCTGCGCTCGTTGACGTGGACCGTGCTCGGCGCTCTCGCCGAGGGCGCGACCGCCCGCAGCGGGCCGCTGCCCTCGGGCGGGCCCGACGCGGTCGCCGACGCCATGGCCGCCGCCTGCGGGCCGGTCCTGCCCGAGGAGGGGATCGGCGCCGAGGCCGCGCTCGCCGGCCTGGTCCGCGCGGTCGCCGCCGGCGCCGCCGACCCGTCCGACCCGTCCTGCGTCGCCCATCTGCACTGCCCGCCGCTCGCCGTCGCGGTCGCGGCGGATCTCGCCGCCTCCGCGCTCAACCCCTCGATGGACTCCTGGGACCAGGCGCCCGCCGCCGCGGTCCTCGAACAGCGCACCACCGAGGCCCTGGCCGCGCTGGTCTACTCGGACGCCCCGGCTCCCGACGCGCTGATCACCAGCGGGGGTACGGAGTCCAACCTCGTCGCCCTGCTGCTCGCCCGGGAGCGCGCGCGGGCCCTCGGCGCCCGTCCGCTCCAGGTCCTGACCGGAGCCAACGCCCACCACAGCGTGCACCGGGCCGCCTGGATGCTGGGGCTTCCCACGCCGGTGGTCGTCGAGTGCCGCGCGGGCCGTATGGTGCCGGCCGCGCTCGACCGCGCCCTGACCCAACTCGGCCGGGGGCCCGCCCTGGTCGTCGCCACCGCCGGCACCACCGACGAAGGACTCATCGACCCGCTTCCCGAGCTCTCCCAGGTCGCTGCCTGCCACGGCGCCGAACTCCATGTGGACGCCGCCTACGGCGGCCCCCTGCTGTTCAGCGACCGGCTCGCCCCGCGCCTCGCGGGCCTCGACGCCGCCGTCTCCGTCACCTTCGACCTGCACAAGCTGGGCTGGCAGCCGGTGGCCGCCGGAGTCCTCGCGGTCGCCGACACCGCCGCCCTCGACGCGCTCTCCCTGCGCGCCGACTACCTGAACGCCGACGACGACACCGAGGCCGGGCTGCCCGACCTGCTCGGCCGCTCGATCCGTACCTCCCGCCGCCCCGACGCCCTCAAGATCGCGGCGACGCTCCAGTCGCTCGGCCGCCAGGGGATCGGCTCGCTCGTCGAGCACTGCGTCCGTACGGCGGAGGAGTTCGCGGCGGCCGTCGACGCCCATCCCGCGCTGCGCAGGCGTCCCGGGGACATCGGCATCAGCACGGTGCTGTTCCGGCCCGCGGCCGCCGACGCGCTCCCCGACGACCAGGGTGACGCGCTCGTCGCGGCGGTCCGGCGGGATCTGCTGGCCGCCGGCCGGGCCGTGCTCGGCCGCGCCCGGGCCGCGGACGCGGACGGCACCCCGCGTCTGTGGCTCAAGGCCACCCTCCTGCACCCGCGCAGCCGAGCCGCCGACCTCGCCGGCCTGCTCGAACTCGTCACCGACACCGCCGGCGGCACCGCCGGCACGGACGCCCGCCGCCCCCACCCCCCGACACACACCGAGCCCCAGACCGCGACCGATACCGACACCGAGACCGCGGCAGCCGCCGGCGCCACCGGCTCCGGCACCGTCACGCTCGCTGCCGACGCCCGCCCCACCGGAGGACCCCGATGACGCCCGCACCCGCCGAAGAGCCCCTGGATCTCCTGGGGGTGGGCACAGGACCGTTCAACCTGTCGCTCGCCGCCCTGGCCGACGGCGTACCGGGACTGCGCACCGCGTTCTACGAGCAGCGCCCCTCGTTCCACTGGCACCCCGGCCTCCTGATCGAGGGCGCCACCCTCCAGGTCCCCTTCCTCGCCGACCTGGTGAGCCTGGTCGAGCCGACGAGCCGCTGGTCGTTCCTGAACTACGTCAAGACCCGGCGGCGCCTGTTCCCGTTCTACTTCGCCGAGCAGTTCCACATCCACCGCGCCGAGTACGACCACTACTGCCGGTGGGCCAGCCGGGAGCTGCCGTCGGTCCACTTCGGCCACCAGGTCGACACCGTCCGCTGGGACGCCGGACAGGACGCGTTCGCCGTGGACTTCACCCGTCTCGACGCGGACGGTGACGCGCAGGCCGTCGGCCGTACGTACGCCCGGAACCTCGCGCTCGGCATCGGCACCGCCCCGCACGTGCCGGAGGCCCTGCGGGCGCTCGCCGACGACCCGGGCACGCTCGTCCTGCACTCGGCCGACTACCTGGCCCACCGGGACCGCCTGCTCGCCGCCCGCCATGTCACGGTCGTCGGCTCCGGGCAGTCCGGCGCGGAGGTCCTGCTCGACCTGCTGCGCGCCCGCCCGGAGGGCCGGGAGGGCCTGACCTGGCTCGCGCGCACCCCGGCGTTCGCGCCGATGGAGTACAGCAAGATCGGCCTGGAGCAGTTCACCCCGGACTACACCCGCTACTTCCACAGCCTGCCCGAGGCCACCCGCGACCGGCTGCTGCCCAGTCAGTGGCAGCTGTACAAGGGCGTCAGCGGCGACACGCTCGGTGAGATCCACGACGAGCTGTACCGCCGCGGCCTGGACGGCACCTGGCCCGACGTCACCCTCACCCCCGGAGTGGCCGTCCAGCGGGCCACCCGCGTCGGCGACCGGATCGAACTGGACGTCGAGCACGGGGACCAGCAGGCGCGCGGCCGGCTCGTCACGGACGCCGTCGTCCTCGCCACCGGCTACCGCGAGCGGCCCGTCGACGGTCTGCTCGCCGCCCTGCGGCCGTACATCGTGCGCGACACGGCCGGCCGGCCGGAGGTCGACGAGCAGCAGCGGCTGCGGCTCGCCCCGGAGATCGGCGGGTCCGTCTACGTCCAGAACGCCGAGCGGCACACGCACGGCGTCGGCACCCCCGATCTCGGGCTCGCGGCCTGGCGGTCGGCCGTGATCCTCAACTCGCTCACCGGCGAGGAGACCTATCTCCTGCCCGAGCGCACCGCCTTCACCACCTTCGGCCTCGGCGGTCTCGCCGCACCGGGCCACGATGCCGAACTCACCACCACCAGCACCGGAGGACGTTCGTGACCGAGCAGATATCCCCGCGGGACCGTGCGCTTGCCTGGCGACGGGCCGGCACCCTGATCACCGAGAAGATGCTCGGCGAACTCTCCTACGAGTTCCTCTTCGAGCCGGTCGCCGACCCCGAGCCGGTCTCGGAGGGCGTCGAGCCGGCCTGGCGCCTCGATCTCGCCGATGGTGTGACGTATCGTTTCCGCGCCCGCCACGGCGCCTTCCGCTGCTGGGTCGTCTCCCCCGGCACCGCCACCCGCCACACCGCCGACGGCGCCTGCGCGCCGGCCGACGACCCGCGGATCCTCGTCACCGACGCCCGCGCCGTGCTCGGCCTCGCCGGGATGCGGCTCGCCGACGTCCTGAGCGAGCTGACCGCGACCGTCTCCAACGAGGCGCTGCGCCTGGCCGCGCCGATCACCGCCGCCGAGCTGGCCGCCCTCCCCTACGACCGCGCCGACGGCCACCTCACCGGCCACCCGCGCATCGTCGTCAACAAGGGCCGGGTGGGCTTCTCCGCCGCCGACCGGGAGCGGCTCGCCCCCGAGGCGCGCACCCCCTTCCGGGTGCGCTGGGCGGCCGTCCACCGTGATCTCGCCAGCTTCCGTTCCGTCCCCGGCCTGGACGAGGCCACGCTGCTCGCCGAGGAGCTCGACGAGGAGACGCGTGCGGCGTTCACCGAGCGCGTCACCGCGAGCGGCGGGGACCCGGCCGACTTCGTGTGGATGCCGATCCACCCCTGGCAGTGGGACGAGATCATCGGCACCCTCTACGCCGCCGAGATCGCCACCGGCCGCATCGTCCTGCTCGGCGACTCGGCCGACTCGTACGTGCCGCACCAGACCGTCCGCACGCTCGCGAACGTCACCCACCCCACGCGGCGGGACGTGAAGACGGCCTGTTCGGTGCGGAACACCCTCGTCTACCGCGGCCTCAACTCCGCCGCCACCCTGGCCGGCCCGGCCGTCACCGAGTGGCTGCTGTCGATCCACGAGAACGACGAGCTGCTGCGCGACGAGTACCGCTTCGACCTCCTCGGCGAGGTGGCCGCGGTCTCGGTCCGCCACCCGCTCTTCGGCTCGCTCCCCGATCTGCCGTACCGCTTCCACGAGACGCTCGGCGTGCTGTGGCGCGAGCCCCTGCGCACCCGCGTCGGCGCGGACGAGCGGGCGATCTCGCTGGCCACGCTCCCCTACCGCGACCACGAGGGCGAGAGCGTCGTCGCCCATCTGATCCGTACGTCCGGCATGACGCCCGAGGCGTGGTTCGGCAAGCTCTACGACCTCATCCTCACGCCGCTGCTGCACTGGCTCTACCGGTACGGGGTCGCGTTCTGCCCGCACAGCCAGAACCTCATCCTCATCACCGACCCGGACGGCCGTCCGCTCCGTGTGATGATCAAGGACTTCGCGCAGGGCGTCGACCTCGTCGACAGCGACCTCCCGATCCACGACACGCTGGGCGAGGAAGCCCGCAAGGACATGCTGCGCTGGCCCGCGCCGCTCATGGCGCAGTCGCTGTTCTCGTCCGTCTTCTCCGGGCAGATCCGTTTCCTCGCGGAGATCGCCCACGACGACTTCGGCTATCCGCGCGCCGCGATGTGGGAGCAGGTCCGGGGCATCATCCGCGCCCACGCCGACCGCTTCCCCGAGGACGCCAAGCGCTACCCGGACCTGGACCTGTTCGCCCCCGACGTCGAGCGGGTCTGCCTCAACCGCGAGCACCTCGCGGGCGAGGGCTTCGAACGGGTCGACCGGGACGAGGAGTTCGACGTCCGCTTCGGCCGCGTCCCCAACCCCCTGCACGCGCCGGACCCGGAAGGCGCCTGGTGACCCCGGTGACCTCCGACGCCTTCTGGAAGCGCCCCGCCGGGCCGCGTACCCTCGCGGCCCGTGCGGAGGCCGGCTCCCGGCTGCGGGCGGAGCTCGCCGCCCGGGGGCCGCGCCGGCTGACGCTGCTCGCGCCCGACCCGCACGCCCGCTTCGCGGCCGTCGACCTGGACGGCGACTTCGCCCTCGGGTCGGTGCTCGACGACGGCTACGGCGCCTGCACCTACCTCTACGCCTGGACGGTGGACCGCGCGACGTCCACCGCGCCCGAACTCCAGCGCTACTACGACACCTTCTCCGACCTCGTGCTGCGTCCCGACGCGGCGACGCTGCTGCCGCAGCCCGGTGAGGACGGCAGCTGGTACGTGGTCTGCGACGCGGTCTGGCCGGACGGCGCCCCGGTGCCGGTCGCGCCCCGGACCGTGCTGCGGGAGCGGCTGGCCGCCGCCGAGGAGCTCGGCATCGTGCCGTCCGTGGGCCTGGAGCACGAGGTCACCTTCTACGACGCCGGCGGCGCACCGCTCACCTCCCACGGCATCGACTACGCCCTGGGCGGTACGGAGCCGCTCGCCCCGCTCCTGCGCGATCTGCGCGCCACCCTCCACGAGGCGGCGCTGGGCGTGGAGTCGGCGCGGGCCGAGTGCCATCCCGGGCAGTACGAGGTGGTGCTGCGGCACCGCGACGCGCTGGCCGCCTGCGACGACGCCATGGTGCAGCAGACCCTCGTCCGGCAGACGGCGGCCCGGCACGGCGTCACGGCGTCCTACCTGGCCGCCGAGGGTCCCGGGCAGGGCAGTTCGTGCCATGTCCACCTCTCCCTCAACGACGCCGAGGGCCGCAACCTCGGCCCGGAGGAGGGAGATCCGCGCCGGCCGGGCCCGCTGCTCGCCTCCTTCCTCGCCGGGGTGCTGCGGGCGGCCGGCGAGCTGACCCCGGTGTGGGCGCCGACGGTCAACTCGTACGTACGGCTGCGGACGGGCGACTTCGCGCCCACCGAGGTCCGGTGGGGCGTGGACGACCGGACCGCCTCCGTACGGCTGGCCGGCAGCGGGCCGTCGCTGCGGCTGGAATGCCGCTTCCCCGGTGCCGACGCACAGCCCCACCTCGCCGTGGCGGCGCTCCTCGCCGCCGGCCTGTCCGGCATCGAGGACGGTCTTCCGCTGCCCGAGGCGGGCGAGCGGACCGGCAGACTGGCGACCACGCCCTGGCAGGCGCTGGAACGGTTCACCACGTCGAAGCTCCCCGCCCGCCTCCTCGGGCAGGAGCTGGTCGACCACTACGCGGCCCTCTTCCAGACCGAACTCGACGCCTGGTGCGACGGTGTCACCGACTGGCAGCGCCGCCGCGGAGCCCTGCGGTCATGAGCGCCCCGACCACGGGCGCACCGGCCGCGGCGAACTCCCTCAAGGAGCTCGCCGCGGCCCCCGGTCTGCTGTCGCTGCTCGGCTGGAGCCTCGTCGGCCGTCTCCATCTCTCCGCGACCCTGGTGGCGCTCCTGGTCGTCGCGGCCGACATCACCGGCTCCTACGCCACCGCGGGGCTGGTCTCCGGCGCGCTCGTCCTCGGCCAGGGGCTCACCGCGCCGCTCCGGGGCCGGACCGTCGACCGGCGGCCCGCCGCCCGCCTGCTGATGTGGACGTCGGTGGTGTACGGGGCGGGTGTGGCCGCGCTCGCGGCCGTGCCGGCGCGGGCGGGCTGGGAGCTGCTCGCCGGTGCCGCGTTCCTCGTCGGTCTGGCGTGTCCGCCGTCCACCCAGGTCTCGCGTGCCAAGGTCGCCCAGCTCGCCCGAGGGGGGCTGCGGCGGCGCGCGTTCACGCTCCAGGCCACGGTCAACGAGCTCGTCCTGGTCACCGGGCCCGGCGCCGCGTCCCTCGCCATCGCGGGCGTGGGGGCCCGCGGCGCGGTCGCCGTCTGCGGGGCGCTGGCCGCCGTGGGCGGGTTCGGCCTGGCCGCGGCCGTACGCCGCGCGGGGGTCGACGCACCGCCCGTGGCCGAGCCGGCCGACGAAGGCGCGTCGAGGGGTTCGCTGCTCCGCGACCCGGCGGTGCTCCGGTCCGTCGCCGCCGTGACCGCGCTCATCGCGGGCTTCGCGATCATCGACTTCGTGCTGGTCTCCTGGTCGCACCAGCGCGGCAGCCCGGCCCTCGGCGGTGTCCTCACCGGTGTCTGGGCGGCCGGGTCGGCGGCGGGCGGCCTCGCCGCCACGCTCTGGCCCGACGGCGCGGTGAACCTGCGCCGCCGGCTGCTGCTCGTGGCCGCGGGGGTGGCGCTGCTCCTTCCCGCCCTGGCCACGCCGCTGACCGGCGGCAGTCCCTGGGCGGTGGCCGCGGCGCTCGCCGTGGGCGGCATGGTGATCCCGCCCGCTCTCGCCGCCCTCTACGACCATGTCGCGGACAGCGCGGGACCGGCCCGTCGCGGGGAGGCGTTCGGCTGGATCGCCACCGCCACGACGGCGGCGTCGGCGGCCGCCAACCCGCTGGCCGGGGCGGCGCTCGACCGCTGGGGGCCGTGGGCGCCGGTGGCGGTCGCCGTGGTCGCCTGCTGTCTCGCGACGGGGTTGGTCGCCGGGGCGCGGAAGCTGCCCGTGGCGGCGAACGGGAAGGTGCCCGCCGTCTCATGAGCCGTCAGGCGGAGCTCGTGGCGAACCGCCCGACCGGCCGTCCGGGGGCGCCGCGCCGCCGGGCCGTCCACCGTGGTGCGAGGGAAGGGGGAACCGTGGAGCGCCCGATCGTCTCGGACATCCGGTACGACACGTCCTCGGCACACATCACCGTCACCGGGTTCCCGGGCAAGCCGGTCGACATCGCCGGTCTGGTCCAGCGGCTCGGGCAGGCGGGAGTGCGCCCCGAGATGCTGCGCCTGGGGCCTTCGCGCGGCGCGCCGGGCTTCACCGACCTCTCCTTCGTGCTGGCCCGCCGCGACGCCGCCCGCGCGCTCGACGTGCTGAGCGTGGGCGCCGGGCGGGCCGTGCCGGAGTGCGACGAGATGGTGGCCCGCGTCCGGCTCACGGGTACGGGCCTGCGCACGGCGCCCGCCGTGACGGCCGCCTTCGCGGAGGCGCTGTCCCGGGCCGATGCCCGCATCCTGGCGATCTCCTCGACGGCGGCCGGGGTCACGGCGGTGATCCGCGCCGCGGACGTCCCCGCCGCGGTGCGGGCGCTGCGGGCGGCGTTCGGCCTCGACGAGGATGGGGCGGGCCGCGGTGCCGGGAGCGCGCCGGGGGTGTTCCCGAGCGCATGAGCACCACGTCCGGAACCCTTCTGACCCTCAGTACGTACGTCCTGTCGCGCACCGGCAAGGACGCCCGGGCGCGGCTCGCGGAACGCCTCGCCGGGCGCGGTCTGCGCCTGTGGCACGCGACGGTCCTGTCCGCGCTGGACACGTACGGGGCGCAGGTGAAGAGCGAGTTGGCGGCCCGTCTCGACATCCACACCACCGACCTCGCCCGGGTCGTCGGCGACCTGGTGAAGGCGGGCTATGTCACCTGCGCCCAGCGCCCCGAGGACCGGCGGCTGATCGAGGTCGCCCTGACCCCGGAGGGCCGATCGGCTCTGACCGGGATCAGCGCCGAACTCACCGCCGTGGACGACGACCTCCTCGCCCCTCTCTCCGCCGCGGAACGCCTCCTTCTGGAGTCCTTGCTGCGCCGCCTGTTCGCCCACATCTGCCGATCGGCAGGCGGCGTCGCACCGGACTGACGGGCCACGGCCGGCACCAGGGCGGCAAGAGGGCGGGGCGACGACAGCGGGTCCACGGCGCCGCACGCCGTGGACCCGCTCTCCGCCGCGACCGGCTCTCTCAGGGACGGGCGGACGCCTGCGGGGCGCGCCGGACGCCGACGGCCGCGAGCACGGCCCCCGCGACACAGAGCGCACCGGTGACGAGGACGGCGGTGTGGACGCCGTTCATGAACGCCTGCCCGCTGCCCTCGACGACCGCCGCCCTCAGGTCGGCGGGCATGGTGCCGGAGACCGGAGACACGCCCATCGCGACCGCGTCCTTCGCCTCCGCCATGCCGTGGGCGATCGGCGCGGGCACTCCGGCGGCGGTCAGTTCGCCCGTCAGCGTGGCACCGACACGGGCACTGATCAGCGACACGAGTACGGAGGTGCCGAGCGCCCCGCCGATCTGCAACGCCGTGGCCTGCAGGCCGCCCGCCACACCGGCGTCCTCGACGGGGGCGTTGCCCACGATGGCCTCGGAGGAGGCGGCCATGACCATGCCGACGCCCAGGCCGAGCGCGACGAAGGGCGGCCAGAGCGCGGCGTACGAGGAGTGCGCGCCCCAGCCGAGCATCCCGAAGGACGCGCCGGCCTGGAGGGCCATGCCGAGCGGCATGGAGAGCCGGGCGCCGAACCTGTCGGTGAGGGCGGCACCGATCGGTGAGGCGACCACGGAGGCCAGGCTCAGCGGCAGGGTCCGTACACCTGCCTCGACCGGTGTGAATCCCCGTACGTTCTGCAGATAGAGCATGACGAAGAAGATCAGGCCGAGCAGGACGAAGAAGTTGACAGCCGTGATGACGGTGCCGATGGTCAGGGCGGGGTGGCGGAAGAGCCGCATCGGCAGCAGGGGGTTCCCGACCCGCGTCTCGTGGCGCCCGAAGATCAGCAGGACCGCGACGCCGGCGGCGAGCGTGCCGAGGGTGGACGGCGAACTCCAGCCCCATGTCTCGCCCTTGACGACGCCGAAGACGACCACGAGCAGGCCGAGCGCCAGCAGGAGGACACCGGGAACGTCGAACGCGCGGTGGCCGGTGGGGTTCTTGCTCTGCGGCAGCACGAGTGCGCTGAAGACGAGGGCGACGACGCCGATGGGGGCGTTGATGTAGAAGACGGACTCCCAGTTGACGTGCTCGACGAGCAGGCCGCCGACGATGGGGCCGAGCGCCGTCGAGACGGACGAGACCATCGCCCAGACGCCGACCGCCATGCCGAACTTCTTCGGCGGGAACACCGCGCGCAGCAGCCCGAGCGTGTTGGGCATCAGCAGGGCGCCGAAGAAGCCCTGGAGCGCGCGGAAGGCGATGACGCCGTCGATGGAGCCGGCAAGGCCGATGGCGACGGAGGCGAGGGTGAAGCCCGCCACTCCGATCAGGTAGTAGGTGCGCCGGCCGAAGCGGTCGCCCAGTTTGCCGCCGAGGATCAACGCCGCGGCGAGGGCGAGGAGATAGGAGTTGGTGACCCACTGGAGGTCCGCCGTGGAGGCGTGGAGATCGCGGCCGATCTCGGGGTTGGCGATGGAGACGACACTGCCGTCGAGGCCGACCATGAACAGGCCGAAGGCGACGGCTGTCAGTGTCAGCCAGGGGCGGGAGCGGAGGCCGCCGCGTGTCGGCTCCGGAGGAGAGTGGGCCGGCACGACGACGATGTCGGGGGTGTAGGAGGGCATGGTGAGGTGTCTGGTCCTTCTGATGACGGGCGGGAGCCCGGGGACGAGGTGAAAGGCCGTCGATCTCAGTCGACGGCCGGGCGGATCCGCCGGGCCAGCTCCTCGAGCGCGGGCATCGCCCCCGCGAGGGAAGCGCGCGCCTCGTCGTCGAGGGCGTCGAGGCCGGCCAGGACGTATCCGCGGAACAGCTCTTCGACGGCGGAGACCCGGGACAGGGCCTCGTCCGTCACCCGCAGATGGGCGACGCGCTTGTCCGCCGGGTCCTGCTCCCGCAGCAGCAGGCCGCCCGTCACCATCTGCGACACCAGGGCGCTGACGTTGTTGGGCTTCATCAGCAGCGCCTCGGCGGCCGCCCTGACCGTGATCCCCGGGCGCTCGCGCACCAGCCGCAGGATCGCCAACTGGCCTTCCGGGGGCTTGGGATGAGGGAAGTCCTGGTCGGCTCGGCGCTCCAGGGCGCGGTGGAGGTCGGGCAGGAGACGGACGATCGCCGCGGCGGTCCGCCCCGGATCGTGGGGACCGCGCGCGCCGTCGATGTCGTTCCGCATGAGCCAAAACTACCTATGGAGACATAGGTATGTCAACATAGTGAATGTGCCACCCCGCTCAGGTCCGCGGGTGCCGCTCAGGGGCTGCTGTGACGGGGGCGGGAGTACTCCTCGTCGGTGACCTTGTCGCCCCACTCGGTGTCGGGCGAGTCGTCCCCTCGCCCCTCCCAGAGGGCGAGGTGGGTCATGAACCGGTCCGGAGAGGCGCCGTGCCAGTGCTCCTCGCCCGGCGGCGTGTGGACGGTGTCCCCCGGGTGGACCTCGATGACCTCTCCGCCGCGCGACTGGATCAGGCAGACGCCGGAGACGATGTGCAGGGTCTGGCCGAGGGCGTGCACATGCCAGTCGGTACGGGCGCCGGGGGCGAAGCGCACCATGTCGGCGCGCATCCGGGACGGCTCCTCGCCGGCGTAGATCACGTCCCACCAGGCATCGCCGGTGAACCACTCGTCCGGGGCCTTGCTCGTCGGCTGCTGCTTGAGGATGTCCATGCCGTGTCTCCTTGCTCCGACACCGCTTCGCTACGAGCCGCCGCTTCCGCACGGCGCCGCTTCGCCACGGCCCCCGCTCGGAGGCCGTGAGTGGGCGCGGTCGGGTCACACGACTCCGCGCCGGCGGGTCAGCAGAACGCCGAGCGCCACCATCGCGACTCCGAGGGCCAGGTGGAGCCAGTTGTCGGCATCGTTGACCGGGACGAAGTTCGCCTTGCTGTCGAGGTCGATGACGAGGCCGTAGATCCACAGCGCCAGGTAGACGACACCGCCGCCGATCAGATACCGCCGGGCGCCGAGGGGCGTGCGGGCCATGAGCACTCCGGCGATGCCGAAGAGCAGATGCACCAGGTTGTGGAGGACCGACACCTGGAAGATGCCCAGCAGCTGCGCTCCCGAGTGGTGCTCGGCGAACTCGAGCGAGTCGTAGTCGGTGGTCACTCCCGGGACGAAGCCCAGGATTCCGACCAGGAGGAACACGACCCCCATCAGCAGGGCGGCCTGCTGCACCGCGGTGCGCGCGCCCCGGGCCATGCCACGAGTCCCGGCCATGGCACTTCGCCTCCTTCGCGAGGCCGAGTGCCCGGGGCTCCGTCGCCCCGGGTGGTCGCCGCTCACTCGGCGTCGTTCCGCTGGCGGCTACCCAGCTTCGCGGCGATCAGCCGCCGACGGGGGCCGTTTGTCCACGAGTCCGCCCGGCGTCCGCTCCGGAACGCGCGGGTGACGCCATCCATTCGTCGGCCAGCAGGGACCAGACCTCGGTGTCGTGGCGGATCCCGTTGTGCGGATGCTTGGAGCGCAGCACACCGTCCAGACGCATGCCCGCCCGGCGTGCGACCGCACGGCTGCGGGCGTTGCCGGAGCTGGTGAGCCACTCGACGCGCTGTATTCCGCGTTCGACGACCGCGTACTCGATCAGGTGGCGTACGGCCGCGGAGATCAGTCCGAGTCCTTCGCCCGCGGGCTCGGCCCAGACCCCGACCTCGCAGTTGCCGGTCCGGGCGTCGAAGCGCGCGAACATCACGCCGCCGACGAGCGTGCCGTCCAGCCAGATGCCGTAGATCCGGGCGGTGTCGGCGGCCGCCTGGTCGGCGTACTTCTGCAGCGTGGCGCGCGCCGAGGGCAGGTCGGTGGAGAGCGAGGCGAAGGGGATGAACTCGTCGAGGTTGGCGCGGGCGCGGTCCATGTGGGCCAGGAACTCCTCGGCCTGCCAGGGCTCCAGCGGGCGGAGTTCGGCGGCGAGGGTGTCGGAGAGGCGTATCGCGAACATCGGGGCGGCTCCGGGGAGTCGGCGGGCGGTGAGTCCTGCGTGGCGTCAGTGCTGCGTAGGCGGTCGGTGCTCCGTAGACGGTCGGTCCTCCGTAGAGCAGCGAACGGCGGCGTCGGGGTGCGTACCAAACGCTTGCTATGTACGATACCCGCATGCCCCCCGCACGTGGAGACCACGACGCCCGCCGACGCGATGTCTCCGAGGCCGTCTGGCGCATCCTCGCCGAACACGGGTTCGGTGGCTTGACCCTGCGCGCCGTGGCGGGCGAGATGGGCGCGACCACCGGCCTGCTCACCCACTACTTCCCCAACAAGCGCGCCCTGGTCCGCACCGCGCTCGAGGTGCTCGCCGAGCGGACGGAACAGCGGCCGCGCCGCAGCGGGCCCACGCGGGGCGCCGCCGCCCTGCGGACCCTGATGCTCGACGTGCTGCCGCTCACGCCCGAGGCCGCCGCGACCAACCGGATCTGGGTGGCCTCCTGGGACGTCGCGCTTGCGGATCCCGACCTCGCCGCCGAGCACGCCGAGCGCTACCGCCGGTCGCGGGCCAGGCTGGCCGCGCAGGTCGCCGGCGCCCAGCGGCGTGGCGAACTGCCCGCCGACACCCCGCCCGAGGATCTGGCGGCGGCGGCCCAGAGCTTCGTCCTCGGGCTGGTCGTACAGGCGCTCTTCGCTCCGGCGGAGTACCCGCCGGAGCGACAGATCCGCTTGGTGGACGACTGGTTGGCGCAGCTGCGGGCCACGGCGGCGGCGCCCGCGCCTCCGCGCTGACGCCCGGCCGCCGCGCCCGCCCTCCCGTCAGGTCACGGGTGCCGGGGCCGGCACGGGACCGGGCAGCGGGCCGGGCTCCGGGTGCGGCTCGGGGGAGGGAGCGGGGGCAGGCTCCGGGTCGGGTTGGGGCTGCGGCGGCGCCGGAGGCACCGGGTCGGGCCCGCCAGGCCCGGGAACCGGCCCGGGCAGGGGTCCCGGCTGCGGTCCGGGCCCCGGGCCTGGCGCCGGAGTGGGGCTGGGCGGTACGGGATCGTTCGGCGGGGTCCCCATGAGATACCTCTGCTCGTCGCTGTCGGTGTCCCTGCGGCGCGTACCCCCGCGACATCGGCTGACACCCGGCGCGACGGACGGTGACCGGCGGTCGTCGACGGCCTTCGCCGCCCTCGCGGTCGACCGCGCGCACGGGGGCCGGGCGGGAAACCGCGCTTCATCGGGGATCACAGCCATGGAGCGGGCTTTTCCGGGAAGACGCCCGGCGTGGGACATGCTTCCGCGCCCATGAAGGAGATTTGGACATGGCTACCGGCACCGTCAAGTGGTTCAACGCGGAGAAGGGCTTCGGCTTCATCGCTCAGGACGGAGGTGGCCCGGACGTCTTCGTCCACTACTCGGCCATCGACGCCGCGGGATACCGAGAGCTCGACGAGGGACAGAAGGTCGCCTTCGACGTCGTCCAGGGCCCCAAGGGCCCCCAGGCCGAGCACGTCACCCCCGCCTGAGTCACCCGACCCGCTCCCGAACCCTCCCGCCCCGCGCGACCGGCGCGGGGCCCGTCTGTGTGGACGCCCTCGACGCCCTCCCCTCGGGCCCAGGGGCGGGGAGGACTGCCGGGGAGGTTTCCGGGTATGCGCGCGTCGTGACTCCGGAGCACGATGTAGATCACGACCCTGACCGCGACCGTTCCGAACCCTGGGACTCCATGGACGAGGTGGCGTCCCGGCTCCTCCAGGAGATGGGAGAGGCGGCCCGGCGGCTGCGCCGCGGTGCCGCGCGGTTCGGGCAGGGACCACCTCCGCCGGAGACCAAGGACCACAGCCGCGCCACTTAGCGCACCCCACCGCACCGCTCGGACGACACGAACGACGCCCCCCGGGGGGGACGGCCGCGCCTCCGACCCGGGTGATGTCGCCGAAGAGGAGGGGCGGTGCGAGGAAAGGAGCCGACCATGCCCCAGGACGCCCATGACCAGGCTGCCGCCGACGCGGCGACGCCGGACGACGAGGCACGTGGCGACGACGTCTACCAGCCGGTCAACGCCGACGTCGACAACCGCCCCGACGACGAGCTCGATCTCGAGAACGCCATCGGCGCGGACGAGCTCGACGACATGCTGGACCAGGGCTACGCGCCCCCGGACCGCCCCCACGCCGTGACCCGGCACGGAACGACCGGCCGGGAACAGAGCGAGGGAGAGTCGCTCGACGAGCGCCTCGCGCAGGAGGTCCCCGACACCGAGCCGCCGCCCGGGGACGGCATCGGCGATCTCCCGGGCGGCGACGGCGAACCCGTGGACCAGGAGTCGGGCGCGACGCGCGCCGGCCGGCTCGCTCCGGTGGACGAACCGTCACCCCGGCGGAACGTCGGTGTCGTGGCCCGGGACGTCGGCATCGACGGCGGAGCGGCCGCGGCCGAGGAGGCCGCGATGCATGTCGACACGGGGATCGAGGACGAGGGAGAAACGGGAGACGGCGAGGGCACCGAGGCCGGGCAGGGCAGCTGAACCCACGCCTCCGCGGGGCGGGAGGGCGGGAAGGAGCGCGGCTCCTGCCCGCCCTCCCGTCTGCGGTGCCCCGGTTGGCGGGCGTCCGGTTTGTCACCCCCGGCGACGGGCACGCGCCGGAGTACGGAAACGGTACGGAGACCCGCTCCGTACCGCGTCGAGCCGGAAGGAGGCAGCGATGAACACCCCGCAGCGAGGAAGCAACAAGTCCGGTCCGAAACTGGACGACGAGCGGAAGAAGGAAGTCGAGGGACAGGTGCGGTCCGGCCACCCCACGCGCGCGGAGGAATGGCACGACCCCGAGCCACCCGCCGACGAACCGCCGTACCAGCGGGGCGAGAGGGACGAAGGAGCCTGACCGCCGCCGGGACGCGACGTCCGAGATGACGCCCCTCCCCACCACGCATTGGGGGACACCATGGAACTCGGCTTTCTCAAGCCGCTCTTCGACCGCCCAGGCCCCTGGGCATCGGTCTACGTCGAAACCACCCGAGCGACCGAGGACGCGGCGAAGATGCAGCAACTGCGCAATCGCTCCGTCGCCGGCCGGCTCGTCGACGAGGGCGCCGCGCCCGCCACCGTGCGAGCGGTGATGGACAGGCTCGCCCAGGAACCCGTCTCCGGGACTCCCCCGGGCCGCGCCCTGTTCGCCACGGGCGACGAGGTCGTCCTCGACCTGCCCCTCGCACAGGCGCCGCCCGCCGAGGACGTGACGTGGTCGACCCTTCCCCACGTCGCGCCGCTCGTCGTGCTGCGCGGCGAGGACCTCACGTGTCTCGTCGCCTACATCGACCGCACGGGCGCCGACCTGGAGCTCCGGCAGGCGCACCGCCGTGAGAGCGTCGGACAGGCGCAGGGCAAGGAGTGGCGGGGCCGGGGCCACCGCAGCATTCCCGCGGACCGGTACGAATGGCACTACCGCAACAAGGTCGAGAAGACCTGGGACGAGACCGCCGACATCATCGCGTCGGAGCTCGTCCGGCAGTGGCCGGAGAACGATCCGTCGCTGCTCGTGCTGACCGGTGACCCCCGCGAGCGCCGAGCGGTGTACAGCCGGCTGCCCCAGCACATCCAGGCCGTCGCCGTCGAGGCCGGCAGCGGCGGCAGGCAGGCCGGTTCGTCGACGAGCGTCCTCGACGAGCAGATCGAGGAGGCATGCGACCGGTACGCGCGCGAGCGGATCCAGAACGCGCTCGACCGCTTCCGGATCGGGCGCGGCAGGCCGGGCGAGCACCGGACGTCGAGCGTGGACACCGGACCGGGTCAGGCCGCCGAGGGCATTCCCGCGGTGGTCGACGCCGCCCGCAAGCACCAGGTGGCGACCCTGCTGATCGACCGGAACGCCTCGGACGCGGGGCGGCAGGTCTGGATCGGTCCCGGCCCCGACGACGTCGCCGTACAGCGCGGTGACGCCCGGGCGGTCGGAGTCGCCGAGCCCGAACAGGCGCGCGCGGACGATGCCCTCCTGCGGGCCGCCGTCGCCGCGGACTGCGAGGTCCTGGTCGTCCCCGAGGGGATGGGCGGACCGGCGGGCGGCCTGGGGGCGGTACTCCGCTGGAGCGACTGAAGCGCCCGAACGGCGCGGGGAAAGGACGCGTGGGGCCCTCGGCGAGGGCCCCACGCGTCCTTCCCGTGCGCCGCCTGCGCCGCGTGCGTTCGGCGCACGTGTGCGGAGCGCGTCCGGCGGACGGCCTTCCGGAAGACGTCCGGCCTTTCCGCGGACGACGCTGCCGGGGCGGCTTCGGCCGCCCCGGCAGCGTCGATGGGATCAGCTCGGGTCACCCGGCCACGGGCGGGTCCCACTTGCCGACCGGCGGCGTCCCCGTGTCGGTCCCACCGGCGTCGCCGGGGGTGATGCGGCCGCGCCAGCCGCCGCTCTCCGTGCCGCGTTCCTCGATGAAGCCCTTGAACCGCTTCAGGTCACCCTTGACCCGGCGGTCCAGCACACCCATCGCGTCACCGGCCTTCTCCGCCATGCCCTCCGGCTCGAAGTCCATCGCCAGACTCACCCGCGTATG
>NZ_JBSFTU010000041.1:0-55203 GCF_053591435.1 Streptomyces sp. NPDC003027 | reverse complement strand
GAGCGCCTGGCCGGGGCGGCGGCCCGGCCGGTCGTCCTGCCCGAGACGATCGTCGTCGACCGGGGGCAAAATCTTCGTCTCCCGGGCGTTCACCGGGGGCTGGCTGTGCCTGTGCTTCGGCATGTTTGGCCAGGGCTTCGAGGGCGTCGGCAGTGCTGATCGCGAGCCGGACGAACTGCTCGTCCGGCTTGAGCGTGTCGAGGCCAGCCTGGGTGAGGAAAGCGGTCCACTTCTTGGTCCGAGCGTGGGCCGCGCCGTTAGACCGCAGGTTCTGGAGCAGGCGCAGCGGGGCGACGAGGGTGTCGAGATCGCCGTCGGTGTGCTTCACCCACCCCTCGAGGTTGTTGATGGTGGCGGCCTTGGCGTCGGCCCCGGGAAGCTGTCGCAGAGCCTTGGTGTCGAGGTACTCGATGACGCCCTTGGCGAGGGTGAGGATCTGAGTGTCAGCTTCGCTCTGCTCGCTGTTGGTGGGCATGTGCAGGCCAGCGAAGGCGATCTGGTCGGCGGCGTCCCATGCTCGGTAAACCGGCTGGCCGACAACGGCGGACAGCGCCGTGCTGAACCGCGCGCGGGCGTCGGCCAGACGGTGCAGCGGATCGGCGGTCGTGTCAGTCCACTCGCCCAGGATGTCGCGGCGCCGACGCGCCTCGTCGATGCCGCCGAGAGGCGCGACGTTGAAGCTGAGCCAGTGGGGGCGCTCGGCACTCGGCAGGTCGCGGCCCAGGTCGCCGAGGTACACCTCCACCAGGCCCTCGTCGTTTCGGCCGATCGAGATGCTCCACAGTCCCAGGCACGACAGGCGGCCGTCGCGCACCTGGTAGCGGGAGGGCTCGGAGGTGTAGCGGCGCAGTACCTCGCGCCGGAAGTAGACGCGGGTCAGGTAGTCGGGTGTACCGAGGTTCTTGTAGTGGCCGCTGAGCTGGTCCGGGTCGCAGGTGAAGGTGATGGGCTGGCCGGTGCTCGGATCGATGCCGATGGTGAACTCGGGGTAGGACACGGCGGTCGTGTACGGGTAGGCGAGGTCGGCCGGCTTGGCGTCGATGGGCAGGACCAGATGCTTGCCGCATAGGCGCACGGCGGGTCGCCCCATGCGGCTGCTGTGGAACTCGAAGGTGCTCACCTCCGTGCGGTCCGTCGCTTGAATCGTGTGAGCGGGGGCTGCGTCGAGGTAGGTGATCCGCTCGTGCTGAACGACGAGGAAGCGCTCGCGGACGGCCAGGTAGCGGCGCAGTGGCAGCGCGGCGACCTCGATGCGCAGGTCGGTGTCACCGCGGTGGACGCGGATGAGCTCCTGATCGCGGCCGGCGTCGTCAAGGAAGTACCAGCTGCCGTCGGGGCGCGGCACGGCGGCGAAGTACCACAGGAATGAGTGGGTGAACTCGATGGTGGGTGCGACGTCGGGCTGCTGGTGGCGTCGCAGCTGAATGAAGAACTCGGCCCGTGCGGAGGTGTCGGTCATACCGTCGCCGAAGACGGCCTCGTCGCCGAAGTGTGCAACCTCGGTCTGGCCTACGCTGCCGTGGGTCCAGTCGCTCGTGGACAGGGCGTGCTCGCGGCCGACGAAGGTCGTCAGGTAGCTGCCGATCCACGAGTACCGGCCGTTGGTGGGCTCCTGCAGGACGGTGACCCACCCTGTGGGAGCAGGATCGATCCTGGCCAGGTAGGACTCGGGCCGCGCGTTCTCCGGCAGGTGGTCGCCGCTGCCGCTGCTGTACGTGAGCACCATCTGACGAGTCTAGGACCGGCCGCCGACAACCAACCAAGGCATTTGCGCGGGCAAGGGACACACCGGCAGCGGTCCGACGCCTCGGGCTCCACGTGACAGTCGGCTTGCTCCTGGGCCACGCGCAGCGGCGTGCGCGCCGGGCGGCGGCCGTCGCCCGGCAATGGTCTCGCGGAGGTAGTAGCGGTACATCTGACCGGCCCGGATCAAACCTGATATCCACTGTCATGCGACCACGCCACACGGCTCTGACCTGCAAGAAAAGGCCGATATGCGGCTCGTCCCGTCAGGCGGGACCAGCAGCTGAACCTTCTTCACCAGGGCCCGCCGGGCGGAAAGCGACCCTGTCCAGTCCCAGCAGTCCGGGTCGCCGGGGCGCGAGTCATACCGGGCACAGCCGGAGGAGGGGCTTCTGTAGTCGTAACCGTACGCAATCCGGCCTGGCCCGAACGCTGGGGGCGATCAGCAGCACGCAGGGCCGTTATCCGCGGGAAGCCCACGGCAGGTCGCAGAGGGTGGGGGCGGTTCACCGATTCTTAGCGCAGGTGCCGCAGTTCGCGCAGCCCGTAGTCGGGCGGCAGCCATCCCCGCTTTCTGCGGTCAATGGTCTTTTGCGTGTGCGGTGGGGGGTAGGGGCAGCCTTGCATCAGGTCCGGCATCTCGCTGGCCCAGGAGAGCCGGTAGTGCGCGGCGCACACGGGCCAGATGGTGTTTGCGGGCTGCTTCGGGCGCGGGACTGGCCCACGTTTGGTTCGGCGTCGCTTGGGGCGGGTCGGTTGGGGTGGGCGCAGTTTGCAGCTCTCGGCGAAGTCTGTCAGGGATGGCAGTCCTGTACTGCGCAGCGGGTCGCTGAACAGGGGGCCGTCGGTGCCGGTCTCGATGCTCCAGGCAAGTGCGGCGGCCCTCAGCAGGGGGCGGGCCCAGTCGGGGACTGGGTGGGTCATGCAGCCCTGGCGGAGGCCGTGGTCGTGGAGCGTGATGGTCGAGGTGTCCGGTCCCAGGTCGCGGGCACGCGCGGTGTTGAGTTGGGTGGTGGAAGCCGCGGTGAACGTCGCTGTGGCGAGCTGGGCTGCCAGGTGGGGGTGGGCTGAGGCGCGGTGGAGGCGCCAGGCGACTTCCGCTTCGGTGACCGGTGGCATCACTGGTGGGAAGAAGTCCCGGTCAGTTGCCGTCGGTGCTGCGCAGTGGCACGGACCGGTGGCGTCGTCGAAGGCTTTGAGCGTGGTCAGGGCGGGCAGGCTGATCCATCGGTTCGCCAGCGGCCGCGCTGCGGGGAGCGAGGGCAGGGGGGCCGGTTCGGTCTCGGGGAGCAGGGCGGATGCCTCGGCGATGTGGTGTTCCACCTGCCGCAGTTCGCGTTCCAGGAAGGGCCTCATCTTTTGGCGGTGGCAGACAAGGGTCAGGCGGATGCCGGTGCGCCTGCGCAGGGCGAGAAGGTCCTTGAAGCGGTGCGGAGTGAGGAGGTGGGCGCGCAGCAGGGTCAGGTGGGTGATGGGGGTGGCGAGGATCCAGGCGGCGGCGAGCGACCAGGCCGGGGCCGGATCGGCCGGTCGGTAGCCCGTCAGGGGGACGGGCTTGCCCAGGGCGGCGAGGATGTCGTAGGCGAGTGCGAGGGCGGCGTCCACGCCGGGAGTGGGGTGGACGGTGAGGCGTCCGCTGTGTGGAGCGTGGGAGGCAAGGGCCGCCCGGGTGTGGACCACGTCGTCGTGTGGGTCGATGATCACTGTGACCGGTGGCGGGTTCGGGCACTCCAGCATCAGGCCGCCCGGCGGTGGCTCAGTTTGCTGTAGGCCCAGCGCAGCAGTTCCTCATCCACGCATGCCCGTGCGGTCTCTTTCATCCCCACGGTGAGGTGGTGGGTGATCTTCGCCCAAGCCCAGAAGTTCCCGTGGGCCGCTTCCCGGTCGCACAAGGCGATCAGTTCGGGGTCCGCGTCCGTCCAGGCGGGGTGGAAGGCCGGGACGACGGCCAGGACCTCGTCCAGCGGCATGCGGTCGATCTCCTGCCACGCGTAGACGCGGGACTCCAGCATCGGCTCGCTCTGCAGCATCTCGAAGCAGCCGTTGCCGCCGGTGAAGATGATGGTGAGGTCGGAGTCGGAGTCGTCCCAGAGGTAGCGCAGGTACTCGAAGCAGAGTTTTGACAGCCACTGGGCTTCGTCGCAGACCAGGACATGCGGTTCTTGAAGGGCGCCGCGCAGCGTCCGGTCGAACTCGATGGGCTGCGCCGGCGGTCGGCCCTGCAGGCCGAGGGCATGGAACAGTTCGTGACGGAGGTCGCGGGTGGAGGGCCGGGCCCGGAACTGGATCCGGCGTGTGAGCTTCGGTGCGAGCTCGCGCAGGCAGGTGTTGACCGCGAAGGACTTGCCGTTGCCGGCCTGGCCGTAGATGCAGATCATCGCCTTGGCGTCGATCGCGGCCCGGATGTTCTCCCGGGCGGTGAGCAGGGCGCGCGTGGAGACGACCTGGGCGCCTGGCAGGCGCATGTAGTGGTCTTCCCGTTCCGCGGGCAGGCGGCCTCTGCGGGGCGAGGTGGGCATGCTGGGTCACTCCTTGCTGCCTGGTGCGGGCCTGGTGTTGGTGGGTTTTTCCGGCGGGGCGGTGACGGCTGGGTCTGTCAGCGCCGGCGCGGTGATGTCAGGGCGGGGACGGGGCCGGGCCCAGCCCGGCGGAGGATCGCGGGGTGGGATCAGGTCCGGCAGTGCGCGGGCCGCGAGATCCACCGCCCGGGCGCGGCTGATCTCTCGGGCCTGCTGCTCGGTGACCGACCGCCGGGGACGAGGCGCGGCAGGGGTGGTCGTTGCGGTGTAGCGGGTCCGGCTCAGCTTCTCCGCTGCTTTGAGGTCCGCTTTGAGAGCGCGGGCCTTGCTCTCACGGACCTGGGACAGGGCGCGGCGCTGCGCAGGTGTCGCGGCCTCGGCGAGGTAGGCGCTGCCCAGGTGCCGGACAGGCCCGTCGGCGGTGAAGACCTCGATCGTTCCGTCGAAATGCGGCAGATAGCGCAGCCGTACCCTGGTGCCGGCATGACCGGCCATCCAGTCCGCGATGTAGGCGCGGCGCCGCCACGCGACCCCGTTCGTGGTGATCTTCCGGATACGGCCGTCGTCCTCCATCGCGAAGAACGCCAGCTGCTTCTCAGGCACGTCCTCGATCGGTGTCGGATCCGCCTCCCACGCTTCGCTCGGGGTCATCCCGTCCGGGACGCCGGCCGGGTGGTGCTCGGTGTTCCACCAGGCCACCCAGTCCAGCAGGACCCTGACGAAGTCCGGGTAGGACAGCAGTTCCTCCACCGGAGTCGGCCGGTATGCCTGCGCGGGGCGGGCACGGCGGGTGTAGCCCGGGAGGGAGACCAGCAGCATCTGTTCCACCGCGCTGTTCAGGGCCTCCACGGTGCCCTTGCGGTAGGGCTTGTAGGCAGGCAGGTCGTGAACGGGGACCGCAGCGCCGCCCAGCGCCCTCGCAACCGCACCCGAGAGGAAGTCCTTGCCTCGGTCCACCCGAACCCGGTCCGGCAGGCCACCGAACGGCCCGTACGGGGCGGCCCGGCTGATCCCCGAACGCAGCGCTGCCAGGACGGCGTCCCGGGCCGGCTGGTGCGGTGTGACCGCTACCCCCACGATCACCTTCGACGCCACATCGATGAACCACGTCACCCACGGACACACCGCGGCCCCGTCCAGGGCGACACGGACCGGGATACGTTTGTGATCACCCTCCCAGCAGGCGTTGCGGTGCGTGGGCGGCCGTTTGCCGTAGACGTCGTAACGACGACGTGCTGCTTCACCGCCCTTCAGCCCGGCCCGCTCCCCCGCCGACAAGTCCCGGCGTACCGCGCGTCGCAGGGTCCGAAGAGAAGGCACCGACCCCGGGTCACCAGCCGCGGCCGCTTCCGCGAGCAGCTCGCGGTGGACCGCTGACACGTTCCCACCCCACACCGCCAGACGGACACGCATATCTGGCGTCACACCGGCCCGTGACGGAGTCCGTGCGGACAGCCGCCCCTCGCGCCGGGCCACTGCCACCCAGTTCCACACCGTCCGCAGTGACACACCAAGAGACCCAGCGACCGCCCGTGCGTGCTCGGTGGCCAACTCGCCCCGGGAGTCAAGGGCCATCAAGCGCGCCACCGCGCCCTCACGCCCGCCGGCCGGCCACCGCCGCGGCATGTCCTCGCCACCAGGAACCCGATCGGACACTCCTCACCCCCGGCTGCACCTCGTGCAGGTGGGTGGCTGTCCGCCGTGGCCTCATCCATCCCGACACGCCGATCAGGCACACACGAACGGATGAAGCAGACCCTCGATCCCCCATGGGGCGCCGGGGCGCGGTTATGGGCGTTTCCGGTTACGTGCGAGGCGTCGGCTCGATGAGCAGTGCGTCCATGGGCTTGGTCCGATGGGGGCGCAGCACTTCCAGCCAGGTCACTCCGCTGTCCAGGAGACGCCCCATAGATCCGAAGCCGTTCCATCCCAGATCGACGAAGCAGCGTTCAGCCTGCTGGTCCCGGCCGAACAGCCGCTGGCCGTGCAGCGTCACCTCGCTGAGGTCAACGCCTCGCTGCTCCAACGCGGCCAGGGCGCACGTCGCCGCCCGGCGCAACGGGCTCGTCTCCACCCAACGCCTCCGTACATGCCAGGCGGCTTCAGAGTCCTCGAGGTCTCCGTCCACCAGCCTCAGCGGCGTGATACTGATCTTGCCCTTCGCGTGCCGGCCGAACAGCTCGATCCGCGCTGGCCGCGGCACCATGCTCTCCAGCCCCTCGAACTCTGTGAGCATGTGGTCCCTGGGCGCCGGCCCGGCTGCCGGGTCCGCTGTCAAGGAGGCAAGGCGCTTACGAGCCAGGCAGAACGGCTCACCCTTCCGCCAGAGCAAAAACAGCTCGAAGCCCTCGTCCAGCAGACTGCTGCGACCACGGAACTGGAAGGAGATCCCCCGGCTCCCACCCCGCAGGGCCTGCCTCATCCCCACGTACGAGTCACGGCCGTTGATCGATGCATCCAGCGACTCGCCCAGCCAACGCCTGTCCGTGCCGTGCTCGATGACGACGTCGACATCGTTCGGCTCCAACGCCCCACGCGCGTACGAACCGAAGACATACACCTCTTCAACCAGGCCCGCCAGCAGCCGCGTCGCCCGCTCACGCTTCACCCGGCCACGCCCTCGGCATACGCGGCACGGAACTCCTGCGCCACCACGAAAACAGAACCCGGCACCGCACGCGGCTTACCGTCCTGCCACGTCCGCCCCATCACCTCTACTGCAGCCCTCCCCCGCTGCAACTCGTACTCCTCAACCGCGGCGGCGAACTCTGCAGGAACCTCCCGCCGGTCCACCACACCCGCCACAGCAACCTGTGGGAAGGAACCACCAAACGTCTGCAACCTGGCCCATCCCAGGGACCGGCCAGCCTTACGCATGCCGAGCGAATCAGAGCGACCCCGCCCAACTCCTCAGCCTCATCAACACCGAGCCGGAGCTCGTACGACCCTCCGAACCCGCCACCGCCCGGCGGACACGACCGACGCAACAACGGCACCAGGACACCAACAAGACGCTCATGACGCGGATCACCCGCAAACGACGGCATCCACCGAGCGTAGCCAGACACGACACGGCCCCACCCGGCATTTCGCCACACCCACCCACAGGAGCGACAAGCCCCCACCCACCAAACGACACAAGCCTTCACCAGCAAAACGACACCCAGGTATCGCCACACTCCAGGTCAGCCCCAGTGAAACGATGACGTGCACCCAGTGCACATCACACGACGCCCATCACCTGCGAGCTGCGGGCAAGAACAGGAGGGCAGGCCCCGACGTGATCGGCGCACCTGAGTTTTCGGCCGGCCCCTCCGGTAGGCCGTCCCCGCGACACAGGAATTCGGCGACCATATCGATAACGGGAAGGCAGTAAATGTTCGGGGTCCAGCTCAGGGAACACCAGATCGATCAGAAGTCAGCGTTCCATAAATGGGTGGGATTTCCTGCAAGAGGGATACCCCTTCTGGTGTTTCTGTGTGGAAGGTGAGGGGTCTCTGTGGGTGATGCGAGAGCATATCCGGTCTACCGGAGCGAGGTCGGGGATGTGGCGGCGGTGATCGCCGTGGCCGTGTCTCTGGTGGGGTGTGGGGAGCTGTCGGAGGGGGCGAGTGTTGACCTGGATGCCGAGTTGCTTCGGGTCGAGAACGTCGTGAGGGCCCGCGAGGTGTTCCCGCAGGGCTGGTTCTCGGGAGGCGGGGAGCATTTCCGTGGGGTCGACCTTCCGGATGACGCCGCGGTGCTGGCTGGTCTGCTGCCGATGATGCTCTCGGTCGAGGAGCCGGTGGAGGGTGATCTGCTGGACAGAGCGCCAAAGGTGCTGCGTCAGGCAGGGTGGGGGCAGATCGCGTGGATGGCACTCAGCTGGCCGGCGGTGCCCGAACTCGGCCTCGGTCCGGAGCATGCGCGGACCGGGGTGCAAGCATGCTTCGGGACCGACGCCAACCACGAGCCGGCCCCGGGCCACACCGTGTACGTCCACGTCCGGCCCGGGGAGGACGAACGGGCGCAGCGCCTCGCCCAGCAGATCGGACACGACGTCATAGGCCCTGGGGAGCACGGCTGGTGAAGAACGGCTGGGGAAGGAACGGGGTCTGAGCGGTAGGGCGGCCCGTCCGCAGTGTGCTGAGGACGGGCTGGAGAGGGGTGGGTCGTTGTGTCGGAAAACGCCGGAGTCTCGTACGAGGACTGCTCGATCTATGTGGATGCCACGGACAGCTCGACGGTCATCGCCTGGCTGAAGGAGCGTCTCGGCCCCGGAGAGAAGGGTCGCGGCCTGGTGGTGGGGCCGCTGCGGGTGAGCAGCGCCTGCAATGACTACTCCACGGGCAGGAAGGCGCACCCTTTCGAGTTCCTCGAGTGGCCGACCGTGCTGGAGTGCGAAGCCCCTGTAGCGGCGGAGCCCGGTGTGGTGGCCGCCGCGGTCACGGCCGCGCTGGAGACGCTGTGGTGTGGGGGGTGGAAGGCTGTGGCGGCGTGTGACTTCGAGGACGAACTGCCGGCCCACGGGGGCAGGGATCGCTACCCCCTGCAGTCCCCCTCGGGGAGCCTGCCGCATGCAAGAACGGGCCGATGGCGAAGCCTGCTGGTGCGGAGTGGGAAAAGGAAAAGGAAAACGGTGTGATTCAGCTCCGAGAACACCAGGTCGACCAAAAGACGGCTTTTCTTAAGTGGGTAGGATTTCCTGCAAGATCATCTGTGCCCGCTGAAGGGGCCCGTGCCATGGGGGTGTCTGCGACCGGGTCCGGGAAGACGATCACAGCCGCTGCGAGCGCTCTGGAGTGCTTCCCTGGGGGCCGGATCCTCGTCATGGTGCCCACCTTGGATCTGATCGTGCAGAGCGCGCAGTCTTGGCGCCGGGTCGGGCACCGCGCACCCATGGTCGCGGTCTGCTCGGTGGACAAGGACGAGGTCCTGGAGCAGCTCGGAGTGCGTACCACGACCAATCCGATCCAGCTCGCGCTGTGGGCAGGAGCGGGGCCGGTGATCGTGTTCGCCACCTACGCCTCCCTGGTGGACCGCCAGGACCCGGAGGCCCCGACGGGCCAGCGGACGGTGCGCGGGCCACTGGAGGCCGCCCTGGCGGGCGGAGAGCGGCTGTACGGGCAGCGGATGGCGCCGTTCGACCTGGCCATTTTAGACGAGGGGCACATGACCGCGGGGGACATGGGTCGGCCGTGGGCGGCGATCCACGACCAGTCCCGGATTCCGGTGGCTTTCCGGCTCTACCTGACCGCCACCCCCCGCATCCTCGCCGCCCCCAGCCCGCAGCACGGCCCAGGCGGACGGGAGATGGTGATCGCGTCGATGGAGGACGACTCCCACACGTACGGCACCAGGATTTTCGATCTTGGGCTGGCGCAGGCGGTGGAACGCTCGATCCTCGCGGGCTTCGAGATCGATGTGCTGGAGATCCGGGACCCCGACCCGGTCCTGGGGCTGTCGGAGGACGCACTGCGTGGCCGACGGCTCGCGCTGCTCCAGGCCGCGCTGCTGGAACACGCGGCGCAGATGAACCTGCACACCGTCATGACCTTCCACCAGAGGGTCGAGGAAGCCCGCGCGTTCGCCGAACAGATGCCGGCGACCGCCGTCGAGCTGTACGCCACCGAAGCATCCGCGGCAGCTCTCGCCCACGCGGAGGAACTGCCCGCGTCGTCGATCGACGCGCGGCTGTACGAGCTCGAGGAGGGCCGCCACGTCCCGCCGGACCGGGTATGGGCCGACTGGCTGTGCGGCGACCACCCCATCGCGCACCGGCGTGAGGTGATTCACCGGTTCGCCAACGGCATCAACGCCCAAGGCCGGCGCGTACACCGGGCGTTCCTCGCCTCGGTACGGGCCCTCGGGGTCGGCGTCGACATCACCGGACTACGCGGAGTGGAAGCGGTCTGCATCGTCGGCTCGCGCAGCTCCCAGGTCGACATCGTCCAGAACATCGGACGCGCCCTGCGCCCCAACCCCGACGGCACGACCAAGACCGCGCGGATCATCATCCCCGTCTTCCTTCAGCCCGGGGAAGACCCGAAGGACATGGTCGCCTCCGCCAGCTACCAGCCCCTGGTCGACATCCTCCAAGCCCTGCGCTCGCACTCGGAACGCATGGTCGACCAGCTCGCCTCCCGCGCCCTGACACGCAGCACCGAACACCGACGCATCCACGTCCGCCCCACCCCCGCGACCGGGGCGCAGAACGGAGACGGGCAAGAGGCGAGCGACGAGGCCCAGCAGGAGGCCGACCGCGTCACCTCGGTCGTGGTCAACTTCGCCTCCCCCCGCGACGCCGCCGACATCGCCGCCCTCACCCGCTGCCGCGTCATCCGCCCCCAATCCCTGGTCTGGCTCGAGGGCTACCAAGCCCTCACTCGCTGGCGCACCGAGAACGGCATCACCGGGCTGCATGCCGTCCCCTATGACACCGAGACCGAGGTCGGGACGACGAACGACTTCCCCTGGGGCGATGGGTCCACCAACAGCGGAAAGCGCTGCGGGCCGGAGAACTCGACCCCCACCGCAAGGAACTCCTCGACGACGCCGGCATGGTGTGGGAGCCGGGCGACGAAGCGTGGGAGAACAAACTCGCCGCACTCCGCTCGTACCGGAGGGCCACCGGACACCTCGCTCCGCGTCAGGACGCCGTCTGGGGCGAGGGCGAGGCGATGGTGCCCATCGGGCAGCACCTGGCCAACCTCCGCCGCAAAAACGGCCTCGGCAAAGACCCGAAGCGGGCAGCCGCACGCGCGGCACAGCTCACCGCCATCGCCCCCGACTGGAACTGCCCCTGGCCACTCGACTGGCAACGCCACTACAAGGTGCTCGCCGACCTGGTCGACGCTGACGGTGTGCTGCCCGACATCCAGCCCGGGGTGCTCATGGACGGCGACGACATCGGACAATGGCTCCAGCAGCAGCGCAAGCCAGGCACCTGGAAGCAGCTGTCCGCCGAACAGCAGGAACGGCTCACCAGGCTGGGCGTACAGCCGCTTGAGGCGCCGCCGCCCGCGGCGGCCAGGCGTACGGCGAAGGGCCCGAGCAAGGCACAGCAGGCCTTCCAACGCGGCCTCGCGGCCCTCACACAGTGGATCGAGCGCGAAGGCCAGCGGCCCGTACCCCGCAAGGCGGTGGAGGTCCTACCCGACGGGACCGAGACCAGGCTCGGCATCTGGTACAGCAACACCAAGAGCCGGCGAGACAAACTCGACCAAGAGCAACTCGACGCATTGCGGGCACTCGGCATGGAATAGGCGTGAAAACCACGGGCACGCTGGCCGACCCCATCGGCCTTCCTCGACAACTCACCGAGCGCCAGGCATCTGCTCGGCGAAGGTTTCGACCTACCGGTCGAAGTCCGTCGGCCCCTTGTCGGCGTACACCCGAACGTGGCCAGTGAGGTACAGCGATACGTCCCCACCTGAAGGTGATCGTGCCTATGTGGGGAGGCAGGGTCATCCGAGCTCTCAGGCCCGTGAGGTCGCCAACCACCGTTCGGCGCGGCCCTGCTTGTCGGAGTCTCCGGAGCGGCAGGCATGCGCCAGCAGGCGGGCGCGGAGCGGTTCGGGTAGGCGGGCGACGTCCCGCTTCTGGCGTCGGCGGGTCTTCCAGCCCACCAGATGGCGCACGGCCCCGGCGTCGTGCCGCTCCTCGGCCCGCGGATCGACCAGGGCGGCGAGCAGGTCAGCAATCGGCACCCTGCCGAGCAGCTCGCCGGGCACGCCCTCGTGGACGGGGTAACCAGAGCAGCGACCGCTACCGGATCCGTACCAGTCGAGCAGGGCCAGCACCCGCTCCACCGGGTCGGGGAACATCAGGTGGAGTCGGTCTGTGAGTTCCGTGAGCAATTCGGGGGAGAGACTGCCGCCAGTGCGGGAGAGGCCAAGGATCCGGCCGGCAAGCCCTTCCAGCCCGGCGGGCATCGCAGCCAGCCAGTTGCGCTCCTCTTCGGTCCCTTCCCGCGCCCGTAGCTGGCCGGCCTCGAACTGCTGCATGGGACCAGGCATGCCGTGCCCGTCCAGCCAGGCCAGGAGCAAGCGGCCGTCGGCGAGGACGGCGTCGCTCTCCCACTGCCCCCACCTCAGTGTCGCCCCGTGGTGCAGGACGACGACCGCAAGCCGCCCACCGGACGGGTCGAACACCTCGAAGCGGACGTCCCCGAGGCACATACAGCAGAACCCGGGCAGCGACTCCACGGCCATGGCCGTTCTGAGCCGGGCCGACTCCGCCGGATCAGAGAGATCCACCCGGATCTCTGCGACTGCCCCGACCCCGTTCACCGAGCTGACCTGAACCACACGTGCCTGCTGCAGGACATTGTCCAGTGCTGTCGTCCCGTCCATGCACCGATCCCTCCCTGCCCGGGCCGCAGATGCACAGGCGGCCCGATTCGACCGCAGCTCCCGACCGTCTCGCAACCCGGTTCCCTCGCGCCCGCGGTTCAGCGCGTGCGCCGACGAGCGGGCGCCGCTGCACGATGGGACTACGCCCCACTCCGGACCGACCGCCCTGTCCTGAGGCTGGCTGGCTATCGGCCGGCCCCGGCCATGTGGCGGCCAGACAGCCGAGGACGTTCGCTCGTACCAGGCTGAGGAGATAAGGCCGTACGCCGACACCCCTCGCTGACACGCACCGCGGCAAACTCCTCGGGGGACCGTCCGTTGGGTGGTCGGTGCCCGAATATCAGCCGCTGAGGTCGAACACGCCCCATGTAGTGAACGGCTCGGCCTGGACGTAGATCCTGCTTCCCCGGCCAACGACCCGCCGGCGGCCAGGGGCAGGGCCGTCGGGCGGGGTGAGCAGGCCGACGTCTGTGGGCTCGACGGATGTTTCGGTGATCTCGCCGTGGGCGAGTCGGTCCCGCTCCTCGCCGTAGCCGCCGTAAAAGGCGACCTGCTCGCCGTGGACGGCCACCGCGTGGGCGCCCCGTACGCGGTTCGCCCACACTCTCACGGGCGGGTCAGAGCGGTTGGGGCGTATCTCGACGAGCGGGAAGTCCGTGTATGGGCATGCCCAGGCGGTGGTGCCTGACACGTTCAGGGCGTAGCAGTCGAAGAGACCGGGGATGCGGGCGCCGTCTGATGTCCAGGCGAGCTGGCCTGTGGCGCTCCAGCGGCGGATTCCGACCGGGTTCTCGTCGAAGTGCCCGACCCAGATATGGCCGGCCTCGTCCACGAGCAGGTGCTCGATGGCATCCCCGACGGAGAAGGACGAGGTCTCGCGGCCAAGCGCGTCGAAGACCTGGACCTGGTTCGCGTCCTCGTACCAGCGGGCGCGAGACGCGGCGACGACGAACCCGCCGTCGGGCAGACGGTCAAGGTGCGGCCAGCGGGCTCGCACGGCGCTCAGCTCGGTGAGTTCGACGTTGCCGTCCGGATCCACGGAAACGACCAGCGCGTCGAAAGACAGGAGGTCGACGCCGGGCTGCGGAGCGCGTTCGGCAAGCAGCCAGTGGGCGGTACCGAAAACATCGACGGTGCTGGTCAGGACGTGGAGGTGGTGGTGTGCTCGGGGGAGGTGGGCGTAGGGAACGAGGGCGGTCTTCTGCACGGGCGGGCAGGGTCGATGGCGTAGCGGTCGCACTCAGCGCACAGGAGCCCGCTTCCGTGTTGCCCTGTCCAGGGGCCCGCGGGCCGGGCGGCGGGCGGCGGTTCGGGTCCAGGTGCGGACGGCCGGGGTGTCGCCGACGCGTCTCGAGGAGGACGTAGGCGCGGATGCCGTCTGGTGTCGTGCACACGGCCGTCGCATCGCGTTTGAGCGTCCGGTCGCCAGGCCGCCGACTCCGTACAGCTTCAGGGCCAAGCCCGTATCCATGTTCTGGTGTCTGGGGTCAGGGGTTACAGATCGTCGAAGCTGGGCTGGCTTCATGGCTGGTCCGGGAGCCGCTGTTGTGCTCCGAGGAGCTGGGTGATCTTTTCGGCTTCGTCATCGGTGAGGTCGGAGAGCAGGCGTGTTGTTGTTCCCAGGAGAGCGTCCAGGGGTACCTGGGTGCGTGCGCCGCGGGCGCTTGCGACTCTGTGGCCGAACATGCACTGGAGGATGGCGCCGGAGGCGATGCGTGCGTCGGCTTCGATGACGCCCTCGGTCTGTTCCAGGGCATTGCTGATGCTGTCGAGGCGGGTGTCGTGGGAGATGTCGTCGCCGGGGCCGCCGTATCCGATGTGGCGGTCTGTTACGACCATGCGCAGGGCGGTCAGCGGGATGCCGAAGCGGTCGGCTCGGCTTCGTACCTCGTCGAGGCGAGGCACGGGGGCTTCCTCTCCTTGCGGGAGTTGCCGGCGGGTCTGGTCGACCTGGATCTGGAAGCGCGGGGTCTGCAGGATCAGCTGCCCGGCCTTCACGGCCCAGCGCCAGGGGCTGGTGGTCGCGTCGCCCATGCCTGGAACGATCATGCAGACGCGGCTGTTCCACAGCTGGATCGCCTGGCGCATGAGGTGCTGGAGGTTGCCGGTGTCGGTGGTGGGGGTGCGGAGCAGTACAGGGAGGCTGATCATCAAGAAGGCGGCGTCGGTGATTTCCTCGGATTCCAGCAGGTATGCCAGTGCGGTTTCATCGAGGTTGCCCACTGTCCTGCGGGAGGAAGGGAAGGTAGAGCGTGTGGAGCCGCCGCCTTGCCAGAGCGCGGCAAGGAAGGCGGACATCTGGTCCGCGACGTCGGTGGTCATCTGCGCGGCCAGGCCGGCTCCCACCGCGGCCGCAGCGCGGAAGATCGCCGTGGTGCAGTTCCAGCTCAGCGCGCTGCGGCGGCCGCGGGCAAGCCCCCATTCGAGGGTGGCTTGCCCACGATCACCGGGGCTTGCCCGCCCGGCCACCAGGAGGCTTGCCCGGCGGTCAGGAGGCTTACCCGGGGCGGAAGCGGGAGAGCCATCCGCCGGCCTTCTGCTCGGGCAGGGGCGGCGGCTGCCGCAGCAAGCCACGAGCTGCTCCCAGAAGGCGGTCGGGGACCTCTTGGCCGACTGCCGGTGACCGAAAAGGCAGAGGGGTGGCGCAGCGTCGCGAGACGGTGTGCCACCCCTCCGTGGGTTCTGTCCTGTCAGTCCGTGTAGTAGCCGAAGACGTCCACGATCACGTCGGTCGAACCGGCGTGGTTGTAGAGGAAGATCCGGCCGTCCACCACCGGCACCACCACTAGGTTCGGCACCGTCCAGCCCGGCATCAGGTTGATGTTCGAGACCGTCGGGGTTCCTGCGCGTGTTGTCGCCGCCAGGTAGGTCGGGGCCGTCGCGTTCGTCGCCGTCACGTTGAGGACCACGGCGGACGCCCCGGTCACCGGCACTTCACCGGTCCCGGCGACCGGCAGCGCGACGCTCTGGGCCGGGCCGAGCTTGTGGCCGCCCAGTCCCTGCCGGGTGTCCATCACCCGAGCCGGGGTCACCGGCCGGAAGCGGGCTCCTTGGGCCGCGTCGGTGGTGAAGTAGCCGGACACGTCCGCGATCAGGTCGACCGTGCCCGTGTGGTTGTACAGGGTGATCTGGCCGTCCTTCACCGGGACGACGACCGCGTTCGCCGCCGTCCGGCCCGCCGCCACGTTCAGGTTCGAGGCGGACGTCCGCTGTGTCCCGTACGGGTAGACGGAGACGAACGTCGCAGAGCTCGGGTTCGTCGCCGTGAGGTTCAGGACCACCGCTGACACGCCCGTCGCCGGCAGCCCGCCGCGCCCGGTCACCCGGACGTTCACCGTCCGCGCCGCGCCGACCTTGGCCTTGGGCGCGCCGAGCCCGGCACGGGTGTCGAGGATCCGCGCCGGCTCCACCGGAAGGAAGCGGTCGCCCTCGCCGCTCAGGGTGTAGTACCCGGCCACGTCGGCAATCAGGTCGACCGTGCCGGCGTGGTTGTACAGGGCCACCTTGCCGTCCTTGACTGGCACGGTCACCAGGTTGGACACGGTCTGGCCGGCGGCCACGTTCAGGTTCGAGGCGGACGTCCGCTGCGTCCCGTCGGGGTAGGCCGAGACAAATGTCGCAGAACTCGGGTTCGTCGCCGTCACGTTCAGGACCACCGCCGAGATCCCAGCCGGGGCTACGGCGCCGCGCCCCGCGACCTGCAGCGTCACCGTGCCACCCGGGCCGACCTTGGCCTTGGCGGCACCGAGACCGCTACGGGTGTCGAGCAGGCGGGCAGGCACGACGGGCGCGTAGGTCCCGAGCCCGCCGTGTGTCAGGAACAGCTCGCCGAGGCGGCGCAGTTCGGGTCCGGATCCGTCGGCGGGCACGGCCGTGAGCTCCCACGTGTAGCCACCGTCCGCGAGGGGCTTGCCGTTCTCGTCCTTGCCGTCCCAGCCGGCCTTCACCAGACCACGCGCCTCCCCGCCGGCGGAGGTGCTGACGACGGCCCCGGTCCGGTCCTTGACGGTCATGGTCCAGGAGGCGGCGGGCTTGCTGAGCCACCAGCTTCCGGTCCACGACGCGCTGGGATCCGCGAGGTCAAGGACCTCGGCGGTGTCCGTGTCGAGGGTGGTCAGGGCAGCGGCGGGGAAGCCGGTCGGAACGACATGGATGCGGTCCTCGTCGTCGGCGAAGGCGACGTGGCCGCCGAAGCGGTCGACGGTCACGGTGTTCATCTTCCGCGTCGTGCCGAGTACCCGGGTGCGCCCGGTGCCGTCCAGCGCGAACGCCGAGACCACCCCGTTCAGCGCGTAGGCCAGGTAGCCGTCTCCGAGCCAGGCGAATTGGTGCGCGGGCAGCGCAATGTCCTTGCCGGTCCGCACGTCGCGCAGACCCTTGCTGCCGCCGCCGCAGGTCCAGTACAGCAGGCTGCCGCGCACCTGGACGGTGGACAGGAAACAGGAACCGGTCGTGACCTGGACGGTGCGAACGACAGCGCCCGTGCGCACGTCCACGGCGGTCACCCGGGCGTCGTCCTTGGCAGACGCCGCCCACAGCGTGCCGCCGTCGATGGCGACAGGACCGGTGTCCGGCCTGCGCAGCACGGTCCGCCGCGTGTCCAGGTCGTAGACCACTCCTATGTTCCCAGGCTGCTGGAAGGTCTGGTAGGCCACGTAACGGCCCGACGCCGCCGGCGGATACGCCTTCTCGACGCCCGGCAGCGCCTCGGCCGGCAGCTTCTTGTCCGCGCCGAGCACGAAGAGCCGGTTGCGGGCGCCCGCCTCGCCGTACACCACCCGGCCGTCACCGGTCGGTACCCCTGCCTCGCACTCGCCCCCGACCCCGCACCTGTCTTCGGCCACGTTGTCGTCGATGCCGAGGTCCACCCGGGCCGTGGCCGGCGGAGCACCGTCGATGGGGAGGTCCGCTGACCGGACCCTGGCCCGGGTGCCCGCCACTACGTCGGTGGAGTACAGGACGCCCTGCCCGAGCGACATGCTGCGGATGGTGGTGCGCACGGGCGGGACGTCACCGATCCGGGTCGCGACCGGCGCGCCGCCACCCTCCGGGGCGCGCACGACGTGAAGCGAGCGCTCGGTCCCCTCGCCCTGGCGGGCGACCACGACCATGCTGCCGTCGGCGCTCACCGGGGTGTCCCCGACGACCCGGTCGAGCACCGGACGCTCGCCACCGTCGCCGAGGGACCGGGCGACCAGTGCCGCCTGTGCGTCCCCGCCCCCGCCCGGGACGCGGGCGAGCACGTGGCCGCCGAGGAACGCCACCGGAGTCCCACCATTCCAGGGGAGTTCCGCCGTCGGCCCGGACCAGTCCCCCGTCACGTCCCAGACCTGGAGCGTCTGTCCGGTCGGATAGAGCAGGAACCTGTCGGCGAGCACGGCGTCGTTCCAGTGCTGCCAGTCGTCTCCCGACGGGTTCGGCGGCAAGGGACGCAGGGTGAAGGACGCGTCGACCCAGCCCGCGTCCCCGGCGCCGCCGGGCCCGTAGGTGGCGAGGAAGCCGTGCTCGTCGGACAGCGCGTCGACGCGCCCGGCGTACGCACCCGCGGGCAGCCCAGACAACGGTCTGTCCCGTACGACGCCCCCGTCGTGATACCGGAGAAACGTGTCGTACGGAGCCGTTGTCATACGGGTGATGACGCCGAGGCCCATCGTCCCGAGATAGTGGCGGTTCTTCGGAATCGGAACGATGCTCCGCACACCGGTCTTCGGGTCGTGGAACAACACCTGCGAGCCTTGGAAGACGGCCAGCACATCGCTGCCGGTGGGACGTGCCCGGCCCAGCTCCGACGGAAGGTCTGTGCGCGCGCCGTCGACGAACGACACCCAGTGGGGCCTGGTCCCGCCCTGCATGAAACCGGTCGTCCCGGCAGCCGGCAGGACGCCCGCGTCCGGATCGGCGCTGAACTCCGCGGGGAACACCACCTCGGCCAGCACATCCGCCGCCCGGGCCTCGCCCGAGCCGAACGGCCCTGCCGGGACCGCTGAGAGCAACGCCGCCGCCACCGCGACCGCCGCCAGGGCCTTCGTCCTACGACGGCCCCCCATACTCACCATCCGCACGCTGTGCGTCCCCTCCCCAGAGGTGTCAAGTCGGCCGAGGCTACCAGCGCTTCGAACCCGTTCAAACAAGAGGGGCGGTGTCCGTGAAGCACCCGCTGTCCGCTGTGTGCCCAGGCCGCCGCGATCCCGCCGACCAGGTGGTAGAGGTTGCCCGAGTGCTCAGCCAGGAACCGCAGGACGTGCGGCGGGCGCGGCGGGCGCTGTGGAGGTGGCGGCACGGAGCCGCCACCGGCCCGAACGCGCGCCGCGGCGGCGACTTGGAGGCGCGGGACGACGCTGGGAGCGGCCCGGAACGGACATCGGCACTCGCGGGCGGCGGGCGCGCGGCGGCGACTGGCGCGGAGCACGGCGACACACAACGGCCTGGCCTCAGTACGGACTGGCGGGCGCGGAACGACCCAGCCGCGCGGGACCGTTCACAGCCCCGGCGCCGGGCGCCGATCGTCGATGGCGGCGGGGCCCACGGACGGCGAACAGGCGAGCGCACGGCGGCGGAGCAACGTCTCATGCCGCCACGGTGCAGACCAAGGAGGCCACCGGTTACAGCGACCCCATGATCCATCCCGAGCTGCCCAACCCCGCCGGTAGGCTCTCCAGGGCGCGGCACGACATGGGGGGTAGATGAGCATCGACAGCTTCATATCCGAGGACTTCGGATCGGTCGTGGCGGCGGGGGCGGCCTTGCTGGCTATCCCCGGGGTCATCCTCGCGGGAGCCATCCAGGGCAAGAGGGCGTTGCAGGGGGCGCAGGCCCAGGCGGCTGCCGCCTTGCGGGCCGCGCAGGAGCAGGCATCGAAGGCCCTTGAAGCCGCGCAAGCCCAGGCCCAAGCGACGCTTGAGACCGGACGGCTCCAGGCACAGGCCACCTTGGAGGGAGTCCGGGAGATCTCCCGCGAGGCCCACGCCCAGTGGCAGCGCGACCGGTGCCAGGAGATATGGGCCACGTTCGTCGCGGAGCTGGACCTCCTGAAAGCGAAAGAACAGGCCACGAGCAATGAGTCGGAGGTGGCCGACTTGTTGAAGGCGTACGCCATGGTGGAGCTGATGAGCCCGCCCGTCGTCTTGGAGAAGGCGAGCCAAGCGAGGGACAAGGCCATCGAAGTCGACCTCATGCTGTTCACCGTACGCGTGCAGGCCAGGGACGCGGATCGGCTGAACCGAGCCAAGCAGCAGCTGAGGGCGGACGTGGCACAGGGGTCGGACATCGCCGACGGCCATTGGGGACTGGCTGAGCGTGTAACCGGGCCGGACGGGGAAGACACGGTTGCATCGCCGGGATCGCCCGAAGAGTACGAGGACATGAGGGAGCGTTTCGAGAAGTCCAACGCAGCCCGTGACGCCCTCGGAGCCCTGGCGACGGTCGAGCGTGCGCAGGGTGACCAGGACGCCAGGGAACGAGCGCGTCAAGCCCTGCTCGCTGCTGGGTTCGGGGAGACGCATGCCGGCTCGCTAGTGTCCATCGCGCAGCTCGACCGGCACGCGCAGCAGCAGATGCTGGCTGCCGACAAGACGCAGCTGACCCTGCTGCGGAACGCCTTCGTGGAGGAGGCCCGCAAGGAGCTGGACGCCCTCGGGACGTAGATCGCCCCGCGATCTCCTCGCGCCCGTGGCGTCGACGGGAAGGAAGACGTTTACCGGATCGCGCATCGGGAGCGGCGCGCCGGGGCGGTGCGCACCGCCCGCCAGTCCACAGGGGCGGATCACCTCCAGGAGCGCGATGTCGTGGGCGTCGTACAGGGGGACTGTGGTCACTCCGCCCTGCCGTTTGTAGTCCACCTCCACCGAGGCGACCGGGGCCAGCCAGCCGAGGCAGACCCTGGCTTCTGCACTGGCACGCCTGTCAGGGCTGGTGCTCCCGCTCAAAGATGGGACCGTTCGCCTGGGCGCTGCACCTGATTGCCACGCCCTGACCTTGATCACCAGGTACGTGAGGCCGGTACCGTGCGCAGGGTCGCCAGGTCGATCCGGTGCTGGTGGTGAAGTCGGCATCCACGTCGCCCCCCGCGACGCCTCTGGCCGGTGGCGGACTCTCCACGCCGACACCGGGCGCGTCCCGACCTCTCTCCCACCGATGGCCACCCTGCGGTCGTCGGCGGCGTCGTGACCAGAACCGTGAGACCCATATCAGCCTCGGGCTGACAGCGGCACTCGAGATGGACCGGCGGGTGGGCGGTCAATGAGTTTGGTGAAGAAGTCGGCGAGCAGCGGCTGGGCCCGGTCCCGGTCGCGGAGTTCGTCGTGGCCGAAGCGGAACACCTCGTAGCCGCGGAACTTCAGGTCGCGGTCCCCCGCCATGGTCGCGGCGTATTTCGCGCTGTCGGGTTCGGTCCCTTCGTTGCGGGTGTAGTGCTGCATGCCGTCGACTTCCAGCACCACTCGCCGGTTTCCCGGGAGAAGCATGAGGAAGTCCATCCGCAGGTTCTGCATGGCGTGCGCGCCGCGTTGGCGAAGGGTCTTGGCGTCCCAGTGCAGCCAGATCTCCGGCAGGAGGGCGGGCACGTCGTTCAAGTGGTCCCGGTTGGCATGGTGGTAGTGCCAGAACAGGTTCTTTTGTCCTGGGGATTTTGGTGGCAGAGAAGCCTCCATGCGGCTGTATAGGGCCCGCGCCGCCTGCTCCTGATCAGTGATATCCCGGGTTTCCTGCCACCAGGCCACGAGGTCCCGCCAGAGCAGTCCCTCCTTGCCGACGGGGCGGTCGTAGACCAGCACCTCGTCGGCGCGCTCGGCTACCTCGATGTCGTTGTCGAGGGCGCTGGTGAAGCGGATGTCAGGCTTGCCCAGGGTGGCGAAGATGAGGTTGCGCGGTCGGCGTGCGGTACCGCGGCCATGCTCGACAAGCTGGAAGTGGGGGTAGCCGTCTGCTTCTCCGTGCTGGCTCAGCTGGGCGCCCGCGGGGTTCAGGTGCCGGTTAGCCATCTCGACGAAGCGCCGCTGCGCCGGCTCGTCGGGTAGGACGACGGGGGATGCCAGGCCCTCGAGGAAGTGTCCGAAGCGGGGGTGCGGTGCTTCGAAGGCACCGAGCTGCTCGAAGAGTTGCTCGGTCGTCCAGTCGTCCGGGAACCGGATCACGTGGCGCTCGATCTGGCTGCGCAGGCTGTTTGTCGGGGTGGTCCACCCGCCGAGTGGATCGTTGTCCAGGTGCCACATGCGGCCCAGCAGGCCCATGAAGCGGTCCGGGTAGCCGAGGTGGTCGGACAGATCGAAGTCTCTGGTCAGCTCGCGCCTGGTCCGGCTCGGGATCTGCACGTGGTGGCGGCCGAGCCACAGAACATCCTGCAGCGCCATACGTTCGGCCTGGCCGAGCTCCTCCTGCTCAAGAACAGCCTCGGCGACATCCGGCAGGCGGTCGTCGGGGCAGGCGTTCAGGCTGGCCACCAGACGCTCGTGCTTGGTGCTGCCCTCGCTGGACGCGGGAAGGCCGAGGCGCTCGCACAGCGCCGGCAGTTCCTTCGCGGTGTAGCGCCTGTACAGCGTGAGGAGCACACCGTCGATCAGCCTCCGCAACCGCGCCATGTCCATCTGGTCCCCCATCCCATGATGATGAGCGACGCCCGGACACGATTCCACCTGTCCGCTCACCTTGCCCTAGCCAAATCCGCAGTGCACCCCCATACCGCCCCTCTACCTTGATGGGCATGTCGCACGAATCGATCTACGAGCACCTGCTGATATCGGCCCGGAAGTGGGCACGCACGGCCGTCGACGCGTGCCTGGAGGAACCCATCAACCAAGACTTCGCCGTGCACCACATGGCGGTGGCGGTGGAGCACGCGTCGAAGGCGTACCTGGCGTCCATCGCTCCAGGGCTCCTCGCGTCGGAGAAGCAGCCGAGCGTGGACGACCTCCTGGTCCTGAGCGGAAACGAAGACAGGACGAAGAAGGGCCGCGCCGGGCTGAAGACCATTGGCGGCGAGGGAGCCATCCTCAGGGCAGCCCAGCTTCTCGGCCCCGAGCACAGGGCGCCTGCCAAGCTCAAGGAACTGCGGGAGTCCCGTAACGGCATCACCCACATGGGGTGGGGCCAGCCCGTGACCGAGTGCCGCGAACTCCTGGCCGCGGGTATCGAGCACATCAACGCGCTCCTAAAGGCCCTGTCGACAGAACCCGGCGGCTTCTGGGGAACCCACCTCGAAGCCTGCACCACCACCGGCGCCCAAACCGCCGATCTCCTCAAAGACCTCACCGAACGCATCCGCGCGACCTTCGTGTACGCGGGCATCGACGTCACCACCACCGCCCTGTTCTCTGGGGTACGCGGAGCACAACTCGCCGGGCGGGCCTCCCTGGTGGAATGCGGAGCATTCCCCGCACGCCTCGGAAAACACGAACCCTTCCGCGAGCTCATCACGGGCGTGGAAGCAGCACTCGATCTACAGGCACACCAGCCGGGCACACTCCCCCGCCACGCCGCCTACCTCCACCAGCGGACCGCAGGACGCATCGGGAGCCTGACCCGCCTCATCCGCCAAGCAGCCATCACCGCCATCAGCGACGGCACCGAACGCATCACCAAAACCAGCCTCGAAGCGATCCGCTTGGACCACCTCGCCGAAACCCACCACCGCCCCACCCCGAACCGGCCCACCACACCCCACCGGTAACCTCCGCACCGCCCGACAACCTCACGGCACACAACGCTGTGACCAGCGAAAACACACACCGGCCCTTTAGAAGACAGGACCACACGAGGACGACCGAAAAACTCCAAACGAAAACAGAGAACCCCACACCAACAGGCCCACAGCCCGACAAGACCACGCTCACCCGGTCTCAACCGGGATACCCCCAGCACACAACAACACCTGCACCTCAACTACACCCCCACGAAACGACAGCCGTGCTCGCTCACGCCTTTCTCGCCGTCGAACACGCCGTCGAACACGCCCGCCATCCCGCCCCGAACGGGCTGATCCCGCTCACCTGCAACGAGATCCAGAAACTGTTCACGACGCTCGTCGTGCAGTCCGCGCGCGATGCGGCCCACCGGCTCCGCTGGTCCGCCTGGCGACGCCGCCACCAGGCCCGAGCCCAGGCCAGCCATTATCGCCAACAAGCTGCAAATCAGACATGGAGATCACATGAGCCGTAGATCATGATCTTGTGGTCTGGCGGTACTGAGGTGTGGCGGGGCCGGTGGTGGTGCACACTTCTTCGCCGTGGAGATCATGGAGGGCGAGCTACGGCGTCTTCGGTCCGGACTGGGGGCTGAGGACGGCCAGCAGCGGCCATTTCTTGTACGGGTCCGGTTTAGCGCCGGGGATCCCGCCCAGGTCATCGCCGATGCGCGTACGGTGCTGACGTGCGTGGTCGAGCGGACAGACGACTGGCCTGCATTTGAGCGGTGGCCGCAGCTGCTGCCGGCGTGGTTCATCCAGCGGTGCGCGCCCGAGCCTGACGAGCCCTTCGATTCCGAAGCATGGCTGCGGCAATGGGAGGCGATGACGCCGGAGCAGAGGGCGGCCGCCAGCGCGGGGCCGTGGATGCTGTCAGATTGGCTGCACTGCTTCGACCCGACCGAGGAAGGGGCCGGTGACGATCGCAGCTGGTGGTGGTGGCACGCAGGAACCGATGAATCGGGAGGCGGCTGGGTTCAGGTGGCCACCGACGGCTGGCCGTTCGGCAGCGGTTCGCTGTCCTGGTTGATCGAGGCCAGCGGCGGCACGGATCTCGCCTATGGACTGTGAGCGTTACGCGCCGCGCGCGCCACTCCTGCAGTAGCGATTGACAAGGCAAGATCACGATCTACGGCTGGAGTACTAGGTCGTACGCCGACAGGCGGCAGAGTCCTCACGCAGCTGCTGGGCTTGCTGCCCCTGCTACTGAACGTCCTCGAGGACCAGGGCGGCCCGCAAGTCACTCACCGGCTGGGCCGCGCTCGCGGACGTCAACCAGCTCCTCGACTGCGTGGCCGCTTACCTGCGCCCCTCCTGCCGCCCAGGACCATGGAGAGGCGCCTGACCGCGGAGTCGCGGCCTCGGAGATAGAAACGGTCCTGCGAGAAGTCTTCGCAGGACCGTTCCCCCCGCCCCGAGCCCAGACTTATGCTGCCTGGGAGCTATGCACTGAGTGATAGGTGGTGAGGTTTCGTCACTCCAGTCGAGTGCCGTCCTGATTTCCTGCGACCCAGCAGATTTCCGTGGGGCGAGAGCCCTGTGATTGACAGAACTCTTCCACCACTTTGCGGATTTTCGCTAGGGGAAGAACCCCGCGGGGATCGAAATATGAAGGCACGTGCGGGTCCGACATAACCTTGGGGTCGAACTCGGGAGGCTCTTCGGTGTCGGAGACCCAGAAGTAATACCCCATGTCACTGCCGGTCTCGTCTTCGATCCGCTTTGCTTCGGTCCCTCCCGCGAACCAGACAGCCCCGCCGAAGCCGTTCTCCAGGTTGGCCCCGACATCCAGGAAGCTGACCGGTGCCTGGTCTCCTTCGCGTTCGAAGGCCAGCCAGGTTGCCGCGACATGCGCTTCGCCGTCTTGGCCGGGTCGGAGTATCTCATCGAGAGATCCAGATACTTCCTCAGCAGCCCGCAGGTAGCGGGTCTCGCCTCGAAAATGGACTGCCAGAATCATGGCTTCACCCTCTTGCCTGTAATTGTCACCGGACTGCCGGAGCCCGGATAGTGTACCTTCAGCGTCCAGCCTGCGGGCAGAATCGCCTCCACGGCATTTGTGCAGTTCATGAACTTGTTGCACACGCCGTTATTGTTGTTGATCACCACCGTGGCATGCTCGGTGCCGCTATTTTTCATCCAGGCCGCGTATTTCGCTTCCACGTGGGAAGCAATGTCGTACGCCCCGTTCTTGCGGTCGGGGTACAGAGGGTGTCCCGAGGATTTGAGTAGCGCGTCTGCCTCAGCGTACAAGTCATCATGCCTGCCGCTCATCAGCTGACGCAGCTCGTCCGTATCGGCACCGGGGATTATTTTTCCGTCGGAGTCGCGAATTTTTCCGTACGTTTTATCGCCGAGACCATTGTATTTGGGAAGGTCGTCGAAGATATCTCGGACCCATATGGGGCAGGCTTCGTCGGTGTTGTGGACGAGGAGGTTGGTGGTGCCTGTGGAAACGTAGTACGTGTGGAGGTCTGCGACGGTGAGGTCGTAGGCGTCCTGAAGTCCCTGCCAATTCCGGGTACTGGCGATGGCGGCCGTGCTGTTCTGCGGTGTCCGCAGTGTATCGCCAGCCTTGAGGTCGCTCGCGTTCTTCCAGGTCCGGTCGTCCTCGGCCCAGTAGGGGTGGTGGCTGGTGGAAGTGAGCGTGGAGCCGTCGGTGAGGGTGACGTCGGTGAAGTTCCGGTCGTCAGGGGTGTGGATGGATTGGGCGACGGCCCGGGGCCCCGTTTCGCCCGTGACCGGGTCGGTAGCGGTGACGAGGTCGCCTACCTGGATCTGTTCGATGGGACGGCTGGTGCCGTCGGCCATGAGGACCTTGGTGCCTGCGGGGAAGCTATGGGGCGTGTTTGGCGTAAGACAGCCGATCGTGCGGCGTGCGGCGCGCAGGTCCTTGATACCGCCGATTGCGTCGTCGATCTTCTTGGCGAGTTTGAGCTTGCCCAAGGGGGTGACGCTGGCGACGGCCATCGTGCAGTCGACGAGGTTGGGATTCTCGATGCAGGCTTTGATGTCGTTGAGGCCCGAGACTTCCCAGACGATGGCCTGGACCGTGGGGTCCAGCGCAAGCATCTTCATGGAGCCGTCCGGCGACTCCACGCAGGCCGAGAGCGGCGCCACGTGCGCACCCTTGGGGTGTGGAACGCACCATTCCTTGGGTTCGGCCTCCTGCTGGCGCTTTCGCTCTTCCTCAGCCTGGCGGGCTGCTTCGGCGGCCTCCTTCTCGACCAGGGTGAGCGTCGCGGTCCATGCGGCCCGGGCCTCTGCTTCGGCCTGGTCAGCGCTCTTGCCTGCGGCGAGTGCTGAGGCGCGTGCACGGTCGCGGGCGTCGTTGGCCTTCTTGGCGGAGTCACGCGCGTAAGCGGCGGAGAGCATGGCCTCGGCGGCCGAGTTCTCCGCATTGGTGGCGTCCTGTTCCGCCCGGTTGGCCGCGTTGCGGGCGGTGGTGGCCGAGGCGGCGGCGTTGGCGGCGCTCTTTTCGGCGGCGTCGGCGGATGCCTTGGCACCGGCCGCGGCCTTGGCGGCGGCGTCTGCGGACTTCTGCGCTTCAGTGGAGGCTGCGGCCGCCTCCGCCGAGGCCTGCCTGGCCTTCGCCGCGGCTTCGGCGGCGCGCCAGTAGTTCGTGTTGGCCTTGGCCGCGATCAGCTGGCCTTCGGCCAGGAGGCGGCTGACGCGGTCTACGTGGTTGGCGGCAAGGTTGTCCTTGCGCTGGGCCATGTACTGGCCCACGGTGATGAACTCGTGGAGGCTCTCAGGCGGACCGAGCACGGCGACCAGTGCGGCGGACTGGAGCTCCTCCCCGCCAAGGGTGGCCAGGCGGGTAGCTTCAGCCTTCTCATCGGTAAGGCGTTCGCCGTACTGGTCGACCTGGAGGAACTTTGCAAGGGTCTTCGGATCGCCGTCCCTGACTGCGGTGGCCGCCGCCTTCTTCATGCCGGGGCCGCCGTAGGAAGCAAGACGGGTGACGTCGGCCTGCATGTCGGTGCGGCCGGCCTCGTACTGGCCGGCGTTGTAGAAGGCCTCGATCTGCTCGGGTGTCCCGGTCAGGACTTCGACGGCGGCGCTGCGTACCGAGGCGTAGGGGCTCTGGGAGCTCAGGTCGACGACACGCTGGCGGATGTCGTTGTGGTTAGCCTCTTTCCAACGGGTTCGCAGGTAGTCAAGGACGTCTTGGTCGGTCCCTGTTAGCGCGCGGGCGGCTGCTTCCTGGTGCCAGGGGCCGAGCAGCTTCATCGCCTGCATGGCGAGTTCGCGGCCCTTAGCGAGGGTCGCCTGGATGTCGACGTGAGGGCGGCCGGCTTCCTCGGCCAGCTTCGTCGCGGTGTCGTTCAGGGTGAGGGCCTGAAGTCGGGCCTTAGCCGAGTCGGACACCGTCTTGTCGGAGTTCGCCTTCAGGGTGCGGGCTCGTTCCACGGCCGCTTCGGTACGAGTCTGTAGATCGGCTTTCTCAGTGTCCCGGGCGAGCGTGAAGACATCCACGGCCTTGTTTACTGCGGCAGTAGCCGCTGCGGCTGCGACTTTGGCCGCGTCGGCGTTTTTCTGCGCCTGTGCGGCATATGTAGCCGAGTTCCCGGCCTGATTTGCTGCTTCCTCGGCGTAGCCGGCTGCCTTGATCGCGTGTCCCGCTGCATCGTTCGCGGCGTCCCGGGCCCCCTCCGCAGCCTTCTGCGCGCGGATAGCGAGTGCGGCGGTCCGGTCCGCAGCACGGTCGGCTGCGGCGGCATGGCGGCGTGCCGCCGCCGCGGCCTGGCGGGCTTCACCAGAGTAGATGCCGGCCGCCTCAGCGTGCCGGTTGGCTTCCTCAGCAGCGGCAGCGGCCGAGTCGGCGTCGGACGAGGCGAGCTTGGCGGCCGTCACGGCTACGGCTGATGCAGCGGAGGCGATGCCGGCCTTTTCAGCCGCGGCGGCGGACGTCTTGGCCGCCGCGGCTGCGTCTCGGGCTTCCTTTGCTGCTTTGCGCGCGTCGTCTGCCTTGGTGGCGTCGCCAGCGGTGGCGATGGCCGCGTTGAAGGCCTTGTTGGCGGCGTCCTCAGCAGCTGCCGCCGCCGAATGCGTTTGTGCTGCGGCGAGCGCGGCTCGACGAGCGGCACGGTTTGCGGCGTTCGCTGAGCCGATGGCCTCCTGAGCGGCCTCTGCCGCTGCAAGCGCAGCAGCGGCGGCCTGCCTTGCCTTCACCGAAGCCTTCTGGCTGCTGATGTTGGCTTCCGCCAGCTCCGCCGCAGCCTTCTGGGCTGCTTCCTTAGCCAGTCTGGCCGCCTCGACTGCCTTGTTCTTCGACTCCACAGCCTGCTTGGTCGCGTCCTCGGCCTGCTTGCCAGCCTGCTCCGCCTGCTTGACGAGTTCCGCGATGGAGGCGTGCTCCTGGTCCCTGTCGCGGGCCGTGAACTGCCCGATCTCCAGGAACTCGACGATGTCCTCGGGCGTCCCGTTGATTGCGGTCGTGGCCGCGGCCTGGAGATTGGGCCCTCCTATGGACGCGAGACGGGCGACCTCGGCCTTGTTATCCAGCTTGCGTGCCTCGTACTGGTCCTTGGCCAGGAACTCCTCGCGGTCGGCGTAGGTTCCTTGGATCGCAGCCACAGCCGCGTCCTGCACCGCGCGCCCGCCCAAAGTCGAGATACGGGTGATCTCGGCCTTCCGGTCGGTATCGAGCGGTTCCTCATAGCCATAGAGAAGGAACTTCTCCAGCTCGGCGGGGGACTGGATTACAGCTTGTGCAGCTGCTTCACGGACCCCGGGACCGCCGAACATCGCCAGCCGTGCGACATCCACCTTGTTGTCGAGGTACTGGATCTCCGGCACTTCGTCCAGAAACGCACGAATTCCGTCTTCGCCGCCCAGCAGCGCCCTCTCCGCAGCGTCCTTCAAGCCGGCTCCGCCGGTCTCCCATGCCTTAAGGGCAATTGCCCGTGCGTTCTCGGGCAGCGGAGGTGGCTCTACGGCGACGGCCGTGGGCGCTCCCAGCAGACCCGACAGAAGGCCCGCAGACAACAGAATTCTCAGCAGCTGACGGCGAGCCGAGAACCTTTCCAATGCTCCCGAACCGGGGGTTCGGGAGGGTTTACGCCGATACACCGGCGCCCCCTCCTAACTCGTAGTTTCCCCCAGCACGATGTGCTCTCCAAGTCCCGTACACAAGTCTTTCCGAAGGTGGCTTTTCGAGCCATCCTCCAGAAGGAAAAAGCCAGTTCTCTCGGTACTTCCCGGACGGCTGGGGATGCTTGATCGTACAACCGTCGATCCTCCGCACCCTTGGGGCGGGTACACGCTGAGCGGCACGAGTGACTGAGCAGAACACCTGCTCAGAGCCCAGGGGGTGACAGCATGACACCTGCGTGGAGGTGTCCGAAGACGGTGAGGAGCAGCCCTGAATCTCATTTACGCAAATCACCCAATTATGCTCATCGGTATGCTCTTTGAGCGGGTGCTGACTCCTGAAAGCGGGAAAGGTTGTATACGCAATGAACAAACTTCTGAGATGAGAGTCACACGCGCTGTGATCCAAGGTGAGATCTTGAACGTGCTTCACTCTTCGGGGAAGTGACGGGGGAACATATCCGTCACGGATTCAAGAAAGGCCGTCATGGCGAGATCCCGTGCCCTCAAGGCTCTACTGGTCGGATTGACCTCAGCCTTCGCAATCACCGCGACGACCCTCGGCGTGGCACACGCCGCCGGCGAGAGCGTGACCACGACGACCGAAGCAAGCGTCGACATGCCGCCCGCTATCGAAGACTTCACCTACCCGAACGCGGAAAAGATCGAGGCCGAGACCGGGGCCATCCTCAAGCGCGGCGACGGCCACCTCCTCCTCGCGGCATGCGACGGCAACGAGGACCTCAGAGTCTTGAGCCGCACCAAACCCTCGATGGACTTCTGCTTCGACGTCACGGCCAGGCCCGCCTTCCTGGAGCTGAAAATCCCCGTGTTCTACGGGATCGTTCCCGTCAGCGATCCGGTGAAGGTCACCGTCGAGCACAAGGACGGCACCACCCAGACCGCTACAGCGCCCACCAACAAGCTCACGGGGTTCGGTGAGTCGGGCAATCCGGCTACCGAGGACGTAACGCTCGTCGAGCTGCGTATCGGCAGCTGATCGATAGGCCCTGCGCAGGCCGGTCCCTGATGCCCGCGGCCATCCCTTGATCAGAGCCATCGTGCCACCACGTCCCCGACCGTCTTCACGGTCCTCAGAACCTTTGCATGCCCCAGCAGGGAGCCCACTGCCCATGACACACCCCCGTACGCGCGCGGTCCTCGGCGGCGCCTTGGCCGCCGTCGTGGCCGCGTCCGGAGCTCTCGTCGCCACCCCCGTCCAGGCGTTGGACGGTGCAGCGACGGCAGACACTTCTTACGGCTTCACCGCGAAGCTCGCCATCGGCGACACCCTCCGGTCCTGCACCGGAACCCTGATCAACGCCCAGTGGCTCCTCACCGCGAGCAGTTGCTTCGCCGAGACCCCCTCGACCGGATACACGGTCACCGCCGGCGCGCCGAAGTGGAAAACGACCGCGACAATCGGACGCACCCAGCTCGATTCGACCGGCGGGCAGGTCCGCAACGTGGTCGAGCTGGTCCCACGCACCGACCGCAACCTGGTGCTGGCCAAGCTCGACACCCCCGTCCGCGGCGTCCTGCCCCTGCGTGCCTCCGCGGCCGCGCCCGTCCAGGGCGAAGGCTTCAAGGGCGCCGGTTACGGCAGGACGAAGGACACCTGGGTGCCCAACACCCTGCACACCGGTTCGTTCACCGCCAACGAGGTCACCGCCCACGGCATGCTGATCGATGGCGCTCCGGTGTGCAAGGGCGATACCGGTGCCCCTGTCGTCCGGGAGAAGGACGGCCTGCTCGAGCTCGCCGCCGTCGTGACCGCGTCCTGGCAGGGAGGCTGTCTCGGCATGCCTGCCACGGAGACCCGAACCGGCGCTGCCGCCACGCGAGTCGACGGCCTCGGCGGCTGGATCAAGCAGTCCACCGCCTCCACGTTGACCCCGTGGCGCCTTCAGATGGTCGCCACGGCCAACAAGGACCTTTACCACTCGATCCGCGACAGCAACTGGGACTGGTCTGGCTTCGGCGACGTCGAGAAGGCTGCCGGCAGCATCGGCGAGGTCGAGGTCGCGGCCGATGCCGCGGTCTCCGGGACCAACCACGTCCTGGCGCTGGGCAGCGATGGCGTCGTCTACCAGGCCACCCGCAACCCCAGCGGCACCTGGGTACCCTTCCGGGCCCTCACCGGCGAACTCGGCTCACTCGCGGGTATCAAGAAGATCTCCGTCACCTCCATCGGCAGCAACCTCGGGCTCCTCGCCGTCACCAACAGCCGCGTCTACCACGCGGCTCGCGACTCGGCCGGCAAGTGGACCAGGTGGGGAGACGTAACCACCGCCGTCGGCGCTCTCCCCGGGACCGCGCCCGCTCCCACCGAGATCACCGCCGCCCGTGTCGGTGACACCACTCATGTCGGCGTTGTCACCGCTGAAGGCCGGGCCTTCCATACCATCCGCAACAGCGACGGCACCTGGGATAATTGGGGTGAGATAACCAAACTCCCCGGAACACCACCCAAGATCAGCAACATGGCCTTCGCCGGCACCGGCAACGACCTCCAGGCCGTCCTGGCCGAACCCGCCGGGGGTATCAAGCACGTCGCCCGCCTCGCCAACGGCACCTGGAGCCCCTTCGGCAACCTCGGCCCGATCCTCGGCACCGGTCCCGTCACCAGCGTCGGCGCCGCAACCGTGGACAACGAGTTCCACAGCGCGATCATCACCAACGGAACGATCAAGCACACCCTGCGGCACACCAACGCCACCTGGGAGCCCGCCGACACTCCCCCGGGTGCCCCGGCCACCCCGTCCAGTATCGCCATCACGGGCAGCTGGAACTAAAACCGGCCCGGATCAACGACATGGCAGGGCCGGCACACGCAGGCTGGCTCTGCCTATCCGACCGGCCAACCACCCCAATCGGAGTCACCGCAAGCGTTGAGGGCTCGGTGAGCAGTTCACAGCCGTTGATCTGAAGGACGTCGAAGGCGATGAAGTGGGCGGGCAGCGCGCGCCGACGAGCTGCTCCACTGTGCGGCCGCCGGCGGAGGCACGGCGTTGCAGTGCCTCGAAGGACAGTCGCCCCCGGGACCAGACGACGAGCTCACCGTCGAGGACAAGGCCGTACGGAAGCTGCGTCACAGCGGTGACGAGGTCGGGGAAGTGGGCCTGGATCAGGCTGCCGCGTCGGGACTGCAGGAACACCGGTGCGCCTGCCGGGCCGGGGTGAACCGCAGGCACCTGTAGCCGTCGAACTTGGCCTCGAACACGAGCCCGCCGGGCAGACGCCGGGGTCAGGGAGGGTCTCCCGGGCCTGGGCGAGCATCGGCTCCACCGGGGGACGTAGCACCAGGTCCTGGATCCCGACAGGGAGCCGCGCCGCTCGGGGGGCACGACTCCCTGGCTGTGGGGTCGCAGCCCGCCCGGTCCTGTCAGCGGACGCAGCTGCTCCTCCCTGCCTACGGCCCGGACCCAGTCCGCGCGACCGGCACATCGCCGAACCCGGGCTCGTGGTCCTGGACGTCACCGCCGCCGACGAGGACACCGTCCGCGCAGTGATGGACGCCCTCCAACAGCAGTGGGCAACTTCCGGGAGCACCCCGGTCCGGCGCAGGCCGGGAGAGGGTGGGATCAAGGCCCGGGTGTACGCGGACGTACACCGCTCCCCACCCGGCACGAACGACTAAGGGCTGTCCCGTAAAGATCTTGGAGTCGCCTCGTGCAAGCGGGCCAGCCACCCTGCTGCCTACGACCTATCCGGCGAGGGCGAGGTTGTGCATCCGGGCGATGCCGAGCATGGCGTGGTGGACACCGTCGCCCTTGAGGCGGCAGTCACGGAGAATCTTCCAGGTCTTCATGCGGGCGAAGACGTGCTCGACCCGGGCCCGGACCTGCTTGTGGGACTCATTGTGCTCCTCCTTCCAGTCCGGGAGTTGGCTATGGCCTCGCTGTCGGCGGTGAGGGATGACAAGGCCGGTGCCCAGGTAGCCGCCGTCGGCGATCGTGAGGGTCTTGCCCACGGCGGCCTTGGCGCCGGACTCCTCCCACGCCTTGCAGTCGTTGCGGTTCCCGGCGAGCGGCCGGCCGACCACGACAACCAGGCGGGTGTCGGCGTCGATGACGACCTGGTGGTTGGTGGAGTACCGGTAGTTCTTCGACCGCTCGGCGATGGTGTGGTCACGGGTGGGGACCAGGGTGCCGTCCACGATGAGCACGGTGTCTTTGGCGAACCGCTTGCGGGGCTGGAGTGCGAGCAGGGGTCCGAGGTGGTTGATGACTCGGCCGGCCGTGGACTTCGAGACGCCGAACAGCGGAGCGAACTGCCGCAACGTCAGGTTCGTTCGCCAGTAGGCCGTGACCAGCAACACCCGGTCCTCCAGCGGCAGACTCCACGGCCGGCCTCGGTGGATCACATCTGCTCCATCGCGTCGGAGCACGGTCAGCAGCTTGCCGAAGCAGCGCGGGCTCAGCCCCGCGAACGGGGTTATCCAGGACGGCTCCGACGCCGTGATCACACTCGCCCTACCATGATCATCACTCAGGCCGACCTCATGCCGAGGCCTGCCCACAGCTACGCTGATCGAGGCAGTCCACAGTGAGCAAAACCGGGGGAAACCGTGAACCGACCTCTGCTGTTCCTCGACGTGGACGGGCCACTCAACCCCTATGCAGCCAAGCCGGAGAGGCGTCCCGACGGCTACACCACACTCCGGGTCCCCCGGAACGACGCCCATCAGGACGACAGGGGCCTGTCGTCCCGACGACGCCCCCTGCGAGTCTGGCTCAACCCGGAGCACGGACGAATCCTGCTCCGGCTCGGCTTCGAGCTGTGCTGGGCGACCACATGGATGGACGACGCCAACCGGTGGATCGCACCGGTCCTCGGCCTTCCGAAACTTCCCTTCGTGAACTTCGGCGACGTCCTGCTCCAAGAACGCCCTGATGGAGTCCACTGGAAGACCGGACCGCTAGTGGACCACGCAGGCGGCCGTCCTTTCGCCTGGGTGGACGATGAGCAGAGCGAGCTGGATCAGACTTACGTGACCGCCCACCACCCAGGGCCCGGGCTCCTCCACCACGTCAACCCACGGATCGGCCTCCGGGAGAACGACTTCCACGCCCTCGCCGACTTCGCCCGGTCCCTGGACACCTCACGAACCACCGGCTGAACACCTCGCCAGCTCCGCAGGCTGCTCCGCACTCGGAGCCAAGATCTTTGCGGGACAGCCCTTAGGTACGAAGGCGCGAAAGCCAGCCGCCAGCTTCCTGCTCGGGCACCTCGGGCACGGCCCGTCGCGGTGTGCGGGTCAGGGGGTGTCGCCGTCAAACACAGGCAGCCGGTCAGCCACGACCCATTCGATGCGCACCCCGCGACGGATCAGTCGGACGATGCCGTAGACCTGGTCGGCGTGCGGCTGATGCTCCGTGTAGTACCGCAGGGCGCGGCGGATCCCGTCGCGGAGCTCCGCGTCCGTCATCGTCTCCGGCCGCTCCTGCAGTTCGTCCATGAGTCGCCTAGCTGTATTGCCCTGTGAGGTTGGGGACGCGGCTGGCGGGTGGTTGGCCTTTCAGCGCGGTGTGTCCGCGGTGGTGATTGTAGGTGTGCAGCCATCCGAGGAACGCTGCGCGTCGTTCCTGCTCTGACCGGTAGGGCTTTGCGTAGGCCCATTCGTCTAGCAGGGTGCGGTTGAAGCGTTCGACCTTGCCGTTCGTCTGTGGCCGGTAGGGGCGGGTTCGCTTGTGGGTGATCCCAGCCGTCGCGAGCGCATCGCGCCAGTCGCGTGAGCGGTAGCAGGAGCCGTTGTCGGTCAGGACCCGCTCGACGGTGATCCCGGCCCGGGTGAAGAACCCGGGGCGCGAGTCCAGAAGCCGGTGGCGGTCTCCTTCTTCTCATCCGCGTGGATCTCGCTGTAGGCGAGGCGGGAGTGATCGTCGACGGCAGTGTGCAGGTAGCTGTAGCCCACGCCGGAGCGGGTCTTGCGGCCGGCCTGGCGGCCCAGCGTCTTGTGGCCGCCGCCGTCGGGGATGTTGCCGAGCTTCTTGATGTCGACGTGCACCAGTTCGCCGGGCTTGTCGCGTTCGTAGCGGCGTATGACGCGGCCGGTGGCCCGGTCGAGGTGGGCCAGGCGGGCCAGGCCGAACCGGGACAGCACGCGGTGGACGGTGGAGGGATTCAGCCGCAACAGGTGCGCGATGCGGGCCGGGCCCCACCGGCGCAGGAGTCGGACCTTGATGATCCGCCGCTCGGTGCGGGTCGGGGTTCGGCCCGGGCTGTGATGCGGTCTGGACGAGCGGTCGGTCATGCCTGCCTCGCCGAGCCTGCGGTAGCGGTCTGCCCACCGTTGGGCCGTGGTCGGTGAGACCTGGAAACGTTCGGCGGCCCGGCGAAGGGGCCAGCCGTCCTCGACGACGCAGCGGGCCAGACGCAGACGGCCGGTCTCGGTCAGGGGTGCATTACGGTGGGGCACGAGGGCCTTTCGTGTTCGGTGGAGATGTCGCAATCCACACCGAACCCGGAAGGCCCTCACCTGTTCAAAATCATCCTCCAGTGATCACCGTCACCAACCTCCGTGGACAGAACACCTAGGTCGCTTCTTTCGGATCATCTCGCCGACCAGATGAAGATGGCGGCGACGTGGAGTCCTGCGAGGTAGATGGTGGCGGTCTTGTCGTAGCGAGTGGCCAGGCCGCGCCACTGCTTGAGCTTGTTGATGCACCGCTCGACGGTGTTGCGTCGCTTGTATGCCTCGCGGTCGAAGGCTGGCGGACGGCCGCCTCGGCTGCCGCGGCGTTTGCGGTTGGTGGCCTGGCCGGAGGGCTGCGGGATCACCGCCCGAATCCCGCGCCGGCGGAGATGGGTCCGGATCGAGCGGGAGGAGTACGCCTTATCGGCCAGGACCATCTCCGGTGTGGTCCTGGGCCGGCCGACCGGCCGTGGCACCCGCAATCGAGACATGACCTCAGGGAACGCTGGCGCGTCACCTGCCTGGCCGGGTGTGAGTACGAAAGCGAGCGGGCGGCAGCGGCTGTCCGCGGCGAGGTGGATCTTGGTGGTCAGTCCGCCGCGGGACCGTCCGATGGCATGGTCGTCCGGTTCGCCGTCCGGGGCCCCTTTTGGCGGGCCCCGGCGGCGTGCTGGTGGGCACGGACGACGGTGGAGTCGACCGCGACGACCCAGTCGAGATCGCCTTCGCTGTCGGCCTGGGCGAGCAGGGCGGTGAAGACTCTCTCCCAGGTACCGTCGGCGGCCCACTTCCGCAGGCGGTTGTGGGCGCCCTTCCGCGACCCGAAGTGCTCGGGCAGGTCCGTCCACGGGGTCCCGGTGCGGTACTTGAACGCGATCGCGTCGATCAGCTGCCGGTGATCCCGCCAACGGCCACCCCGCTTCGGTGTCCGGTCCGGCAGTAGCGGCTCGATCCTCGCCCACTGGGCATCAGTCAACGACACACCAGGCCAACGATCAGATGATCCGAAGGCTACTGCTCAACTGCCTTGGCGCTGCTCACGCTCTCGCAGTCGCCGCACACGCCTGGCGTACTGCCCGGCCTGCGACCTCTGGGCACGATCAATCGAAAGCAGCTGGGGATCCGTCGCGCGCTCGTACAGTTCAACCTCGAAGGAGTCCGCGTCCGCCTCGACGAGCCGGGCCAGGGCATCCCGATCCTGCTCAGCTGTCGGACGCGCTCGGACCTCGTCCCTCCACGCCTGGCCACTCGCCTCGGCTTCGTCCATCCCGCCACTATATGAGCGGGCAGCAGCGTGCGAAGTCTTCCCGAACCAAGATCCGGAAGAAGCACCCTAGGCCGCCTGCGCTAGCCTCGACGCGTACCCGACCGCGGAGGCCCCGATGGCGCACCTGATCTTCGACGAGGACGAGCAGCAGCAGCTGCGCGCGTCCGCCCGCGAACACGCCGCGGCCGGCGAGGGTCTGCTCGCCTACGCGCTCGAGCAGCTCGCCGCCGAGGGCATCAACCTGTCGAAGGTCACCCCGTACGAGGACATCCAGGCCCGGCACGGGCTCGGCGGCCAGGACGCCGCTCGTACGCCCGGCGCCGCCTGATGTCGCCAAAGCACGGCCCTTGGCGGGCGCACGTCGTCCTGCACGACGTCGCGGAGCAGCAGATCGACGCGATGAGCGACGCCGAGCGTGAAGTCCTGGACGCGGCGATCGTTCGGCTCTCCCTCGACCACCGGATCGGGGCGCGCGTCGAGGGCAAGCTGGAGTGGGAGTACCGCGACGACCGGGTCCGGGTCGTGTACATCCTCACGGTGATCGGCACGATCATCCTGGTCGCCTACGTCGAGGTCGACTGAGCCTCGTGTACGTGGCCCCCTACCGGGTCAAGTACGTCCTTGCGACGAAGCTGGTCAACGAGCTGGTCGAAGCTGCGGACGAGAAGCAGCTGACCAAGACCATCGCCCGCTACGGCCGCGTCGACCTGCTCTGCATCGACGAGCTCGGCTACATGGAGCTCGACCGCCGCGGCGCCGAACTCTCTTCCAGGTCCTGACCGAACGCGAAGAGAAGAACAGCGTCGCCATCGCCTCCAATGAGATCCTTCTCCGGCTGGACCAAGACCTTCACCGACCCCCGCCTCTGCGCGGCCATCGTCGACCGCCTCACCTTCGGCGGCACCATCATCGAGACCGGCACCGACTCCTACCGACTCGCCACCACCCGCGCCCGCGCCGAACAACAGCTGGCCACGAGCTGACCTGGGCGCAGGAGGCTTCGTGAGCATCCTCAGTGCTCACGGCTCCTTGACCACCACCAGCCGCCCACCATGAAGGCGTTCACCGGCCCAGGATTCGGCAGAGTGCGACGCTCGAACTCATCGTCGATACGAGCAACCAGCCGGCCGAGATCGCGCCGGGCACCGCAAGGGAGGTGAAGCATGACCTCGTCCAGATCATCTCGGGCATACTCCACCTCCAGTCCGGGCTGCCAGACCTGGAATGCCTTCAGATAACGGCCGGGTTGCCTGAACGCCCACTCGAAACGGGCGAGCGCGTCAGCAACTGCACCAGGCCACATGCGCTCATCCTCGACGCGGCGGACAGCTGCACGAGTCTTCGCGGAAACGCCCCGGATCCGCCGAACTGCAACGTGTCTGCGAGGCCGCCACAGCTCCGCACGGACGGCCTTCGGGCGCCTACGCGGCATCGCCCTTTCTGATCAACATGACGTCATCCTGCCACGAACGAGGCTGGCTCCGCACACACGTCGAGCTCCCGCCGCCGCAGGTGCTCTTACTTCTCACCGGCATCACGCGGTCCCTGGGCAACGCGTGATGCCGAAACCCGCCGACAAGTGCTCTCGCTTGAAACCTACGCAGCCACTGGTCCCTACCCGTGACCACACCGTGGCTGAATAATCCAAGAACTACCGCTACTCCACCAACCACCAGACACCTCACGTTGCTATGCCGTCAAGCGATGCGGGTCGCACTCTCGAACAACGGTGGGCTCGCATATAACCTTGCCGCATGACCGACATGGCCTCTGCCCAGCGCTCTTTGCCGACGTGGGACCAGGTGGTTTGCGGGACTTCATCCACAGCCGGACATACGCAGCTGTGGTCCCCACGATCCGACTCAACGGAGAGCCGCCGCAGGCTCCTGCGTCTGATCTGGCGCGCGTGAGTGAGGTCAGCCAAGCCCTCTACCAGGTCACGTCCCACTTGTGCAGTCAGCTGTATGCCGAGCTCGTGACGGATAGCCCTGGATTGGCCGCGGAGGCGTCGTGGCAGGCTCTCGTCTCGATCGCCGAGGCCTGGCGTGAGGACCCTGAGCTACCGCACTGGATGAGCGAACTTCTGCCGGTTATGCCGCGCTGACGGCAAGTTCTGGTGGTGCAGGAAACGCGGTGCGTTTGTCGAAGAGCTGGCCATGCTGGAGGCAGTGGTAGAGCTGGCCGATCATGCGGTTGAAGAGGTTGCGCTGGGCGGCGGCGTGCCAGTCGCCGATCTCGCGGCGGCGCCGGTAGTGGGCACCTGCTCCCGGTGAGTGGCGGAGGGCGGCGAAGGCCCAGAGGTAGCCAGCGTCGTTGAGCCGGTCGTTCTTCACCACCGCCGCGTGATGGACGACTTCTTGCCGGAAGCCCTGGTCACCGGTGAGGCTCCTGCGTAGGCCTTCAGGCCGCGCGTCGCCGAAGCGAGTACGGTCGTCTCCAATCTCAGCGAGGATCCGGGCGGCGAGCTGGATGCCGAGCCCGGGAAAGCTCGTCAGGATCTCGGCGTCTGGATGCTGTGGGAACGACTCTTCCACCGCCTCAGCGAGCTGGCCGGTGGCTGTGCAGGCGGCCTCCAGTTGGATGAGGAGGGCAAGCATCTGCTTGCCGAGCGCGTCCTCGACGAGCGGTGGCTGGTGGGCCCACTCGGCGTGGAAGACGTCGCGGAGCCGCTCGGCCTCCGCCTCGATGCCGCGCTTGCGGCCTGCGTGCTTGAGCGCGGACTGGATCTGGGTGCGGGTCAGCCGCGCCGCCCGGCCAGGGGTCGGACCGATGCCCAGCACAGCCATGCAGGCTGAGGCGGCTGTCGCCTTCAACGGTGAACTGCGGGTGGCTCTCCGCTCGATCGAGGATGTTCTGTTTCCCGGAGTCGATGTTGAACTGGAACGGCTGACCGCCGGTCCAGAGGTCGTGCTGGTGGAGGTGGCCGCGTGCGGCTCACCGGCCCGGTGCCCAGGCTGCGGAGGTCCAGGGATACGGAGGCACTCCACCTACTGGCGGACGCTGGCCGAACGCCCGATTGCGGGTAGGAAGCTGGCGATACGCCTTCGGGTGCGCCGCTTCTTATGCGACCGCGCCCGGTGCCGGCGGACGACCTTCGTCGAGCAGGTCTCCGGGCTGAGCGAGCGCCACGCACGTTCCAGCGTCGGGCTGAAGCAGTGGTTGCGGGCGGTCGCTTCCGAGCTGGGTGGTCGTGCCGGCGAACGGTTGTGCCACAAGCTCACTATAGCCGCAGGCCGAACCCATCTCCTCGGGTTGCTGGACGCGCCCGAAGTGCCCGACCGGGCGCCTCGGGTACTCGGCGTTGACGAGTTCGCCTTCCGCAAGGGCCGCAGGTACGGGACCGTTCTCGTTGACGTCGAGACCGGCCGCGTCGTGGACATGCTCCCGGACCGCACCTCGGAGACCTTCACCGCCTGGCTGCTTGAGCACCCCGGCGCGGAGATCATCTGCCGTGACCGCGCCACCGCCTACACCCGGGCGATCAGGGAAGCCGCCCCCGATGCGATCGAGGTCGCGGACAGATGGCACTTGCTCCAGAACCTTGCGGCCGCAGTCGAGAAGACCTGCCACCAGCATCGCTCCTGCCTGCGCAAACACGTCGAACAGGAGAATCCGCCGCCGGAACCTCCAGTGATCGACCTGCCAGTGCCGGAACCGCCGCGCACGCCTCTCACCGAGCGCACCCCGTGATCGCTACGCGGACGTCCACCGGCTGCTGGAGCAGAACTGGACGATCAGCGCCATCGCCCGCCACCTCGGCCTGGACCGCAAGACCGTACGCCGCTTCCGGACCATACCGCTGGACGAACTCCTCGCCTCTGCGGAGGACTTCGGCATCCACAAGGCCAGGCTCCTAGAGCCGTTCAAGCCCTACCTGAACAGCCGATTCACCGCTGGCTGCACGAGCGGCACCCGGCTGTTCCACGAGATTCGGGAGCGCGGCTACACCGGCAGCATCCAGGTCGTGCGCCGCCACCTGGCCAAGCTCCGCGAGGGGACGGCTGAGCCGGTACGTGCCGATATCCCCAGCCCGCGCCGCATCACCTCGGATCATGTGCCCGCGTGAAACGCTCACCGACCAGGAAGTGGAGAAGCTGCTCGACGTCAGAATCGCCTGTCCGGACATCGCCCGGCAGCATGCTCCCGGAGTGGATCCGCCAGGCCGAGCAGGACGCCCCCGCCCAGCTCGTTCGCCGGCTTCCTTCGTCAGGACCTCGACGCCGTCACCGCCGGCCTCACCCTCGAATGGAGCTCCGGCCGAGTCGAAGGCAACGTAAACCGGATCAAAACGCTCAAGAAATCCATGTATGACCAAGCCTCGTTCCGACTTCTGCCAATCAGGATCCTCACTCGGGGATGAGCCCAGGGCTCCTCGATCAGGCCGTTCCGGGGTGGTCCTTCCTATCACTTGCAAGGTGATCGAAGAATTCGTCGATCAGGCCGATCAGACCGGCCACGGCGTGCTGCTCGGTCTCGGGCGACCAGGGCTCCTCGGGGCGGCCGTCGGGAAAGATCAGCTTTTCGGCCAAGGTCCAGTACACCAGGTTCGAGCCGTGCCCCAGCTTGGCGGCAAGCCACTCCTGGAACCCGTCCAGTAGGGCTTTGTCAGATGCGGTGTCATAGCCGTTGAGGAACCCGACCACTGTCCCGAAGGTGACACGGCCGACGAACGTTCCCGGGTGCCTCTTGAAGTTAGCCCAGATGTCCTGGTGCGACCACGTCGGCTTGCCCCGGCCGCGCCCCCAGGCGGCGGGCACGTGCGACAGGTCGGTGCCGACCCCCCAGGTGGAGTATGAGACCGCCTCCGGCCCCACTCCGAGAGCCGCGAGGAGGCTGCCTACCCGGGCGGCCGGATCGACAGGCCCGCCCTTCCGGGTCCACACGTGGGTTCCCGGAGCGTCCCCCTCGTGGTGGGTGACAACGAAGTCCGTCCCGTCCAGCACGAAGAACGCCGCCCGCACACTGCCGTGCCCGTCCCACGAGGTCTCAAGGCTCAGCCTCAGCCGCCGCGCTACCGCCTCCAGGTCTACCGAGAGCAGGGCCAGCGAACTCAACGGCCAGGTCACGCTCTGAAACATAGACGCCTGCCGCACCGGATTGCGGCCATCTGCCCGGAGCTCCGTCGCGGGCTCCCAATCACCCTCTGCATCCGGTATCTCGATCATCTCAGTCACGACACATAGTCAACCATTACATGATCTCGATCCTCCGCGCCGCAGCACGGTGATCAGTTTGCCGAACTGCTTCGGAGTAAGCCCGGAGTACGGCGCTATCCATGACGGCTCCGACGCCGTGATCACAGCCCCCACATGAAGATCATCTCAGTCATGGGCGGCCTGGCCTCCCGCACGGGTCCAGACCTGCGGGCCATGGATCTGCCGGCCGAGCTCAATAGAGCCAGCGGTCCAGGAACCCCGGCCAGAGAAACCCCTCGTAGCCGTTGAAGGCTGCCGGGTCGATCTCCTTCAGCTCCTCGGCAAGCCGGTTCAGCTCGGCGAAAGCCCGCTCTTCCTCCCCTTCAGAGAGGTACTCCTCGCGGCCGTCCGGCTCGCTGAGAAGCTCTGAGGCGGTTACGCAGCTGCCGTAGTGGTGAAGGACGCTGAGCCACACGCCGACACCCGAGTTGGCGAACCATGCCTCCCCATCCGGCATGACGAAGTAGACCGTTCCAGTCTCCGGCTCGACGCCGAACGATGACCGCTCGATCTGATCATCGGGGTCCGCCTGCTCGGTGAGACGGTAGAGCGGGCCCCGGGACGTGAGCAGGACCGGATCAGCCTCGCTCTGCATCACGACTCGTTCGATGAGGCGCGGAGCTACCGGGACGCCCACCTCGACGAGCTGCGCCTTCATGAAGCCCGGGATCTGCCAGCCGGCCACAACGTCCCGTCCGGCTCGCGTGACATGCCCCAGACCGGCCCACTCGGTCAGCTGGTCGTACGTCGCCATCGAACGATCCTCTTCCGTCGGCTCTGATCCTGACCCTATCGAGCCGGTCTCAGGTCAAGACACGGCCGCACTTGCGGGACAGCCGTTAAAGCGTGTTGCAGAAGGCTGTGAGGCGGGCATTTCCTTGTATGGGTGGGGTGCTGAGGGCTGAGCCGTTGTGGGTGGAGACGTTCGCGGGGTTGCGGATGCGGCAGTTCGAGCGACTGCTGAAGGTGGTCCGGGAATGGGGTGGGAACGGGCCCGGTGGTGGTCGGCCGTGGTGTCTGCCGTTGGCGGACCGGGTGCTGTTGGTAGCGGTGTATTACCGCACGAACCTCACCATGCGGCAGCTCGCTCCGCTGTTCGGCTGCTCGCCGGCGACGGTGTGCCGGGTGATCCAGCGGCTGCGGCCGCTCCTCGCGATCGAGCCGGCCGCCCGGCCCAGTGACGCGGTGGAGCGGTTGTGGATCGTGGACGGCACCCTGATCCCGGTCCGCGACCGCACAGTCGGAGCCTCCTCACGCAACTACCGTTTCTCGGCGAACGTGCAGGTCATCATCGACGCCGACACCAAACTCGTGATCGCCGCGGCCAGGCCGGTCCCTGGCACGACCGCGGACGCGAAGGCATGGCGGGACTCCGGCCTGGCCCAGCGCTGCGAAGGCGTGACTGTCCTCGGCGACGGCGCGTACATCAACACCGGCCTCGTCGTCCCGCACCGCAAACGCCCGGGAAGGGCACTCCTGCCGGGCGAGGAAGAGGACAACGCCGAACACCGACGGGTCAGGGCCCGCATCGAGCACGCCTTCGCCCGCATGAAGCACTACAAAATCCTCCGCTGAAGCACTACAAAATCCTCCGCGACTGCCGCCAGCGCGGCAACGGCCTCCACCACGCCGTCCAAGCCGTCGCCCACATGCACAACCTCGCCCTCGCCGCATGACGGGAACGGCGCCGAACCCGGGCCTGAGCTGCCCGAACACGACCTTCTGCAACACGCTTTAGACACCTCCACCACACCGGAGGTCTTCGCCATGATCAAGACCCAACCCTGTTAACAACGCTCGTGATCAATACACCTAGGCCACCGCGGAGGTTGGGAAGTACCGGCCGGAGAACCTTGCCGGGATGGTACTTCGAGCATGCGTTCCATCCCTCCCGACGACCATCTTCCGCCCCAAAGCGCAGGGCAGGCCCCTCAGCAAAGTGACCGCCCGCGACGACTTTTCACAGACAACCCACCGTGCCCGGAGGCCCCAGCCGAGGAGCTTCCAGGACTCAAGCGAGGGCCACGGCGTCACCCTGGAGTGGCGAAGCTGAAAACGCTCGCTGAATGGTTCTGCGACCTCCGGTGGATCCAATGCTGGCCCAGCCGCGCGAGACGTGCCGGCCAGATGCCTTGCCCGGTCCTGTCGACGGCCAGGGCGAGAGCAAGCGCCGTGGGTTTGTGGGTTACGGGCGGCCCAATCAGGTGTGATCTCGAGACGCGTGACCCTCCGTGATCGACCCTCCCCACACTCCAGAACGACCTGGACCGCAGGCCAGAACCTGAGACCTTGAGCAACGCCGTATCCAGCCCTCAAGCACAGGCCGCTGGGCATCGGTGACAGACAGCGGCAGAATCTTCGATTCAGGACGACTCACACACAGTCAACGAGCAATCTCCGACTTAGGTCGCTACAACCATTTAGCCCACCCAAAGGTAAAGCAGTAGGCGCGCCGCACTATGCCCGCTCTGGGAATCCCCCGAGAAATGTCAAGGGTGAGCTTAGCGCCAAATATCACGGCGAAGACTCCAGTAACCGCAAGCCCGAGAATGGTATCCGAGAAGGAACTCACCAAAATGCTCACGAAAATTACTATCGCCGTTCCGAAGTGAGCGGAGCGCAAGTCAGCTCGAAGGGCTGCACGCATCACCCGAGTTGATTCCCGAATGCCTGCTTCATATCTTTCTCGAGCCGCTTCTTGATCGGCGGCGGATCCCTCTGGCCACTCCTGCATGCCCCCTCCTCGCTGTTCGGCTGCCCCCTAGACTATCAACATCTAGGCCAGCGTAACGGGCAAACTTCGACCGGGGGGCAAGCTGTCACCGTTACCTGTAGCCCTTGCGGCCTGCAGAAGTGCTTCTGCAGGCCGCAACATTAGAGCACTAGAACATGTACTCCTTTACCTTTCGGGCGGAGATGCGGACAGCCTCAGGGGCTAGTTTATTTCTCGGCACACCCGCCAGCGGAAAACCCGGTTTTGCCCCGAGCAGGGCGCACCCTCCGGCACCCTCCAGGCAGGCAGTTCGCTCTGCCCAGGGTCGCGGCGGTGTGGGATGACGAGCCCGGTACCTCGATAGCCCCCGTCGGCGATCACTGTGGTGTTCCCGACGGCGGCCTTCGCCCCGGATAGCTCCCATGCCTTGCAGTCGTTGCGGTTGCCCGGCAGTGGCCGGCCGACTACGACCACCAGTTGGGTGTCTGCGTCGATGACGACCTGGTGATTCGTCGGTTACCGGTAGTTCTAATAGCTCATCGGTGGTCCCGAGCGCGTGAGCGCAAGGGGCACCAAGCAAGGTGGAAGCCTGCCCCGTTCCGGGACTGAGATCCCCGTGTTCAGACCGGCTCCACCATGCCGCGTTCCTGTCGGGCGGAGACCTTCGGTAGTTCCGGGACTTTGATCTCTTGTCTAAGACCGGTCCCGCCTGGCAGGAGCGTGGCCATCACGGGTTTCATGTCACCAGCCCGCCGGCAGGGGCCGACCTCTCAATAGTTCGCGAGCCCCAGAGCTCCCCAACAGACCGAGGTCCCTGCCGGTCGCTGGAGACACGAACGGCTCATGAGATGGCGTGCCCTGAGCACTTCTATTAGAGCGCCGCGTGCCTCCGCACAGACTCGATCTGCAAGCCGGCATGGAGGTAAAGAGGTTGAGCACGATCTTCTGCGGAATCGACTGGGCGGAAGGGCACCATGACATAGCCCTCGTCGAACAGGACGGCGCCCAAGTGGCCAAGCTTCGGATCAGCGATGACAGCGCCGGATTCCACGCCCTGACGGAACTGCTAGCGCGCCATGGTGACACCGCCGAGGCCCCGATTCCGGTCGCCATCGAGACCCCGCGCGGCCTGCTGGTCGCCTGTCTGCGGGCCACCGGCCGCCAGATTTATGCGATCAACCCGCTTGCCGCTGCCCGCTATCGCGATCGCGGCAGCGTTTCCCGCGCCAAGTCCGATGCAGCCGACGCCCGAGTCGTGGCCAACATCCTCCGGACCGACCGGCATGCCCACCGACCTCTGCCCGCGGACAGCGAGGCCGGGCAGGCTGTCGCGGCTCTCGCCCGTGCCCACCAGGACGCGGTCCGGGACCGGCAACAGATGATCAATCGGCTCCGCTCTCACCTGCGCGAGTACTACCCGGCCGCCCTCGTGGCCTTCCACGGGCCAGGCAAGCCCGGACTCGACTCACCGCGCGCTCGCCTGATCCTCGCCGCTGCACCCACGCCAGCTGACGCCGCCAAGCTCACCCGCAGCCAGCTGCGCGCACTGCTCAAGCGCGCCGCCCGCCCACGCTGCGGAATCGACACTGAGGTCGAGCGGCTCCGGGACATCTTCCGTGCGGACAGTCTCCGCCAGCTGCCCCGGGTCGAAATGGCTTTGGGACACCAAGCAGCGGCGCTCATCCAACAGCTCGATGCCGCCTGTAACAGTGTCGCCCAGCTCGCGGCAGCGACGGAGGAAGCGTTCCTCGCGCACCCGGATGCCGACATCATCACAAGTTTCCCTGGTCTGTCCGTACTGTCCGAAGCACGCGTCCTCGCTGAAATCGGCGACGACCGCGAACGCTTCGCGGACGCCAGAGCGGTGAAGGCATACGCCGGCGCGGCTCCCGTCACCCGGGCCTCAGGCCGCAGCCACGTCGTCGTGGCCCGAACAGTCAAGAATCAGCGGCTGGCCGCCGCCGGATACATGTGGGCCTTCGCTGCCCTCCGCACCGAGGCCCCACGCATGCACTACGACCGACGACGAGCAGGCGGGGAACGCCACACAGCCGCGCTGAGGAACCTCTTCAACAAGTTGCTCGGCTGCCTCTACCACTGTCTTCAGAACCGGGTGTACTACGACCCCGACCGTGCCTTCGCGGCGCCTCTGGACCTCGCCGTCTAATGCCGCATCAAGCAACGTTCGCCTCGTTGTGACGCGCCGTCCGGGGCGAGCTCGGAGCGGCGTGCATCCGCCAGGTTGTCGTCGCCAGGGCGAACATCGCCTGACCGGCTGCTACTCGGCTTCGCTACGGCGCAGGTAGGAGCGAATGTCGTCGAGCCCGTCGAGGGCTCGTCCGTCCACATCGGAAGGGTCCAGCTCAGCACGGGTCGCCAGAGCTTCCGCCAACGCCACCGCTCGCTCGCTGAGGCGCCCGAACCTGCGGGCCGTGTGGCCCAGGCACAAACCGGCCAGCCCAAGCAACTCGCTCCCGGCCGCCGCCCTCATACCCACCTCGATGCAGCAGTGCTCGATGAACTCGCGATCGTCGTCGTTCAGCGCGATGCCAACCAGGGCCACCGCCGCCGACGCTTCGTACGCGGTGTCGCCGAGCGCGCGTTCAAAAGCCTCCGCGACGACATCGCGGGCCAGAGCGGGGGGATTCTCAAACGTTCGATGGGAGTGCTTCACGCGCAGAGGCTACGCGGTGCACCCGGAAACGCACCGCGAAGCCTCTCCCGCGGTGACGGAAGCCGACAGGACGAACATTGCTTGATGCGGCACTACCGCGGACTTGACCCACCAGCGACATGAGATGTCTTGGACCGCTCCGCCACCGCGTGGTCGCGAGTGGGAACCAGAGTGCCGTCCACGATGAGCACGGCGTCCTTGCGAAACCGCTTCCGGGGCCGGAACGCGAGAAGAGGCCCGACGTGCCTGACGATGCGGCCAGCCGCGGACTTCGAGACACCGAAGACACTGCGACCTGCCGCAGTGTCAGGTTGGTGCGCCAGTATGCAGCGACCAGAAGCACCCGGTCCTCCAGCGGAATCCCCCATGGCCGGCCCTGCCGAGCGAGGTCGGCGCCTTCCCGCCGCAGGGCACGCACCACCCGGTTGAACTGGCGCGGATCCACACCAGTGAACGGGGCTATCCAGGAAGGCTCAGACGCCGTGATCACGCGTGGCACGGGCGAGATCATCGCACGGCAAGATCACTTACGGGACAGCCCTTAGCTTGATCTTTAACCCGTAGGAGACTTCGCTGCCGGGTCGCATACTGGCCCGATGAGCTCGATCTCCGTGCACCACCGGTTCCGGGACCCTCGCAGCACGAAGTGCGACTTCCTCGCGTCGGTTCTCGTGTGCTGTCCTGGCTGCGAGAAGGTTGCGCACGTCGGTGCCGCACCAGATTCGTCCGGGGCACACGATCAAAGCCTCTTCGCATCCAGGCGTCTCGTTTGTCGGAGCTGCGGAATGGCGAAGGAATGGAGCCGTGGCGGTGTGGCCTTGCACCGGGACCGGCACGCGCCGGCCAGGGACCCGTACTTCGATGCCCGTCTCTGGCTGCAGACCGAGACCCGGCATGGGTGGGTGTGGGCCTACAACCTGGAACACCTGGACCTGATCAAACGATTCGTGCAGGCACCGCTGCGTGAAGGGATTCCCTGGCACGACCACGGCCGAAAGATGACCGTGGTGGCCCGCCTGCCCGCATGGATGCAGCAGGGCAAGAACCGTGATGAGGTGCTGCGGGCCATCGCCCGTATCCATGCCTCACTGCTTCGTGCCTAACGTGGTTTTTCACCCGTGCGGCGGGGCCGTGGGGTGGCTGACTTCTTCGTTCGCCGCTTGGTCGGCTGTCTCTTGCGGGGTGTGTGCACGTCGTGGCGGGGTGTGGGCCGGGGCGTTCTTTCGGCCCAGGGGCCGCCCCGGGCCGGGGCGAGGGGGTTTCGGTGCTCTGGCCGGGCAGGTGGCCTGCGGGCGGATGTGCCGAAAGTCGCGGCGGACGCGTGCTGGTGTGAGCCTGTCCTCGAGAACGGGCCTCTCCCAAGGACGACGCCGGTCGGCTGCCAGTGGCCGGGCCAGTCGCAGTTGGGTGTAGGCCGCGAGGACCAGCCAGGTCCAGCGGTCCGCCGCCTCTGGGGCGCGGATCTTCGGGCAGGTCCAGCCGAGGGTCTGCTTGAGCAGGCGGAAGGTGTGTTCGATGTCGAAGCGCCGCAGGTATGCCTGCCAGAGACGGTCGCTGTCCGCAGCATCTGCGCCGGTGCCTGACCACCACAGCCAGACCGGCTTCGGGGTGGCTCCGCTGGGCAGGCGCTCGATGTCCAGGCGGATCACGGTCCCCTCGACGACAGGAAGAGTGCCGTCGGCCGCGGCCCAGGACGAGCGGTGGGTGAGTCTGGGGTGGAGCCGGTCCCACGACCGGGCCAGAGCGGTGCCGTAGAGGCGCGTGTCGGTGACGGTTTCGGTGTCCGGAGTGCCCCAGGTGTCGGGCTGTCCGAAGACGAACTCGCCGCCGTGCCGGGGCGGCCGGCCCCTGGTGTGAGGTTGCCGCGAGGGCGCGGGCCGGCGCAGGACGCGGTCCGAGCGCATCCGGGCCAGCACCTGCACCGGCAGGTCCCGCAGGAGGTGGGCGAGGCGGGGTGCGTCGTATCCCGCGTCCGCGATAACGAGGACGTCCGGGTCCCCGGCCTGCCACTGACCTGCGGCGACCAGCCGCTCGACCAGATCGCGCAGCTGCCGGGCGGTGACGGTGGCGCTGTCGTCCCCGGGTGCCAGACGCAACGCGTCCAGCGGGGCGGTCCACGAGCTGCGGCCGGGCTCCAGCGCGCAGACGATCGAGTAGGGCCAGCCGGGCACGGGGATGTGCTGGTCCTTGCCGCGGCCGTAGGTGTGACACAGGATCCGCTCCGGTGAGGTGTGGGCGTCCGGCCGCAGCCAGCACGTGACATCCACGGCCAGGACCAGCCGGCCGTCAGCAGCTCGTGGCAGCGGCACCGAGGCCAGGGCCTGTCGCACCCGGTCGGCGTCGACCCGGCCCTGGGCGAGGGCAGCGTAGAGCCCTCCGTGCCCGCGGCGGTGTTCGCCCACCAGCGACAGCTCGGCCAGCGACCTCACCGGCCCGTCACCGCACAGAACCGCATCTGTCAGCTCGAACAGGGCATCCGAACGAGCGGTGAGGCAGGAGTAGAACTCGCCCCGGAAGCGTGACAGTTCCGCCAGCGGCTCTCGCCGGACATCGTGATGCAGCAGACTCATCCTCACGGCCTTCGTGCTGGACGTGTGTGTTCCTTGGTCGGAGCACATGTTCAGACGAAGGCCGCTTCCGCGTCCGCCGGATACCAAACCGAGTGATCAAGTTCGAGGCACCATTCGACGCCGGACGTTAAAGGTCAAGTTAGGCTCACCTCCATGTCCGAGCCAGCCCCTGACCCCCGCCTGCAATCCTTGATCAACCAGCTCCGGCCGGGGGTGGTAAGAATGGTGAAGGTCACCGGGTTCGATGGGGCGGATGTCCTGGTGCAGCTCATAGGTGCCGGAGGGGAGGAAGCCGAGATCGGCCGGATTCCTGGGCATGAGGCGTCGATGCGTCGGGTGGAGTCTCCCTCCGAGCTGTTCGAGGTCGGCCAGGAGATCAAGGCCGAAGAGATCGGCCGCTGGCGCGAAGGTGAGCTCCACCTCTCCGCCAGGGCGTGCGAGATTCCGGCCCTGCGGTCCTTCCTTCTCTCGCTCGAACGAGGGCAGGTCGTGACTGGGACGGTCGCCGAGGTTCACAACTTCGGCGTCTTCGTTCACATCGATGGCGAACCGAACGGACTCTGCACCGGCTTCATCCGGGTGCCGGACCTGACGTGGGGCTGGATCAGCCACCCCTCCGAGGCAGTCGAAGCCGGCCGGCGGATCACCGCTGAGGTGATCATCACAGAGACGCGCTCCGGACAGGTCACGCTCTCGTTGAAGGCTCTGCAGGAGGACCCACTCATCCGGTTTGCGGACCAGGTCGGCCACGTTCTCACCGGGTCGATCATCAAGATCGTTCCATTTGGTGTGTTTGTGCAGCTTGCTCGCGATGTCGTGGGGTTCCTGCACCTCTCGGACCTGACTGACCAGGCGGTCGAGACCCCGGAGCAGCTTGTCGATGAAGGCGAGCTGATCACGGTGAAGGTCGCCGAGGTCGACCTTCAGCGCCACCGGGTGCGGCTAGGAAGCCTCGAGGCCGGGAGCCGGCGGGGCGGGGGCCGCCACCGCAGTACCCATCACCGTCCCCGCCAGTAGCGCCAGCACGGTGCCGGCGACGACATGCCGCCACACCGGTAAGCAACTGAGTCTCACTTTTCCATCCCCTTCGGTGGGTTGTTCGCGCCCGCCGTGCACCCCATCACGCCCCCGTCCCCGGCGACATGAGCAAGGTCATGGTTTGCACAGTGGCAGCCAGATCAGGTCAGCTGACGTGCACGGGTTGGCGAACGGTTCACCCACCGCTACTCGTAACCCCGCACCACGGGTCCAGTCCCTCCAGTCAGAGAGCCGGGCCCGATGGTCGTACAGGGACTGTGATGGCGTTCGTAGAAGCCGCGTGGATGGATCCGCGGGCCTGGCCCGATGTCCGTGACCCCCGGCTCGGTGGACGGGATCCGCGAGGCTGTTCGGGCGGTGGTGCTGGATGCGGTACACGCCGCACGTCGGAGCGATAGAGGTCCGTGACATCGGATGAGCAGCATCCTGCGGGTCGTCACCTTCAACACGCTGGTGGTAGTCGACGACCGTGATGCCCGCGGCCCGGCCCGGGTACGGCTCCCCGGCGAAGTACGCGTGGGCGGCCTGCTCCAGACGCAGCATCCGGCTCTCACGTTGCGCCGCCGTCTTCCCAGGGCGGTACCGCCACCGGCGGCTAAACGGCTTCTTCGCCGACTACGCCGAACCCGTGCCCCCAGGGAAGAACGGCATCGGCGAGTGGGAGATCGAGGGCGCTTCGGCTGCCTGGGTAGTGGTCAAGACCGCCAAAGACCCCTCGGCCCGGGCCACAAAGGTATTCCCCTCACCAGTCGAGCTCCCCGTCCTTGCGGATGACCGGACGGGTGACGGCGTTGCCCCAGTCGGGTTGGTCGTGGTGTTCCATCACTTCGGCGACCTGGTGGAGCCAGACGCCCAGGCTTGGCCAACCCAAGAACCACGCCGTATCGGCGTGCGGGGCGTCACCGAGGTGGTTGCTCCATATTCCTGGTCCCGCGTCGATGAAGTAGTCGTCCCCGTCTTGGCCGGCGAAGGGAATCCAGTGCGTTCCCCACCACGGGGTGTCCTGCTCGTCCGGGTCGTCCTCGCCTTCCCAGATGTTCATGCGCATCTGCCGTATCTCGGCGATCTGAACCGCAGAGTACAAGGGGCCGCACGGCAGGATCCCGCTGTAGGACGAATCCCCGTCATGACAAAGCAGTGAGGCACGCAGATCGTCGGGAAGCCGCACCCCGTCGCGGCCTCCAGCTCATCGATCGCCGACGCCGATGCTGGAGGGCGAAGCTCTGCCAGCCGCGCGGGCGTGTGCCTGGCCAGCCACGCTTCTATGCGCTGCCAGGAGGCGGCCACAGGAGGGATCACCGGGCCGATGCCCGACCGAGGAGGGTCAATCATGCGCTGAAGCATGCCACCAGGGCCGGGGAACCCGCAGACCGGAGCATGGCCGGCAGTGACCACCGATCAAAGTACGACCTGGGTGGGCACGGGACGGGCATGACCCAGTACGGAGCCCACCCCGCAAGCGGAGTCGTCGCGAAGGCCCACCCGCGCGTGACCAAGGCCTGGGCCGACAGCGGCTACCGAATCAAAGCCATCGAGCACGGAGCACGCCTGGGCATCGACGTCGAAGTCGTCCATCGCGACCCGGCCGCGAAGGGCTTCAAGGTGATCCCACGGCGCTGGGTCGTCGAGCGGACCTTCGGCTGGCTCATGCACCACCGACGCCTCACCCGCGACTACGAGACCCACCCACACCGGTCCGAAGCGATGATCAAGCTGGCAATGGTCACCTCATAAGCCGCCGCCTCACGAGGGAATCCACCCTGAACTGGCGTGATGCCTGAACACCGACCGCGTCAATGCAACGGGTGGGACCGCTGGCTCGGACCGGGAGGGTCGAAGCTCACCCCGTTCTCGTCGAGTGCGTTGAAGACGGTAACGCGACCCGAATCGAAGGCGAAGCTGATGTCGACGTTTCCCTGGGCGACATCCCTGCCTGTCCATTCGAGCAGTTCGGCCCCCTTGAGGGGCAGCCCCAGCAGAGCGTGCAGTCCGGGGAAAGGTTCGGGGCGCCACTGCAGGTCGAAGCCAGGCCACCGGACTGGACGGGTCGGGACGATCATGTTCCACGTGAGGGAGAGATCGCCGAGCTTTTGATGATTGATCTCGACCTGCTCGCCATCGAAGTCGAACAGCACCGGGCAGTCGCAGAACCACTCGTCATCCCTGAGGTCCCAGACCATCCAGACTCTCGTGAGCGTCCGGCCAGCAAGACCACGCAGACGATTTCCATGCTCCTGCACGACGTCACTACGGCCGTCCAACCATGCTGGCTGGTAGCCCACGATGCCGAAATCGAACATGACGTCATCCTGCCAGAAGTGCCCCTCCTCGGGTCAGAGCAGTCCCGAATGGCGACCAACCCGTCAACTTCTCTAACACCCCTGCCGGGACAAAACGCTCTTTTAGGGCCCCGCCCATCCCGTTCGACTGCGCTCCGTTCAGTTTCGGGCCGCCCTGGAACCCGCGGATGCCGATGTCTGCGCTGCCGCACGGCAACGGCTCGATCCGGCCCACAACGCATCGTCAGCCAGCTACGGTTGTGGATGACGTTCCTTCATCACCCAAACAACCGAGCCACCCAGCAGCAGGAACGACGCCCCGCATTCCGTTAGGAACGCTTAGAAGCCCTGATCTCCTACCGCAGGCTGACAGCGTGATCGGAAAGGCCTCCGAGCTGGGATGATGCAGGCCATAACCAGACGCCTCGCCCGAAGGCTGCGTGTGCCTCGGGCTCCATGACGGGCATACACGAGTGAGGGACGCCTTGACTGACTACCTGACCGCCGTCGTGGCGATGCTCGGTCCAGCCCAGAACCACTGCGTGGAGTCGGCCGCCTGGGACGGGCTCCACGCAGAACTCGGATTCCGGTTGCCGCCCGACTACCTGACCCTCGTGGACGCGTACGCTCCCATCCAGCTCAACGGACATCTATACCTGAGCCACCCCAAGACCGAACGCTGGAACCTTGGCCAATGGATACGACAAACGGTCCGCGCCTGGTCTGAGGTTCCCTGGGAGGACCTCGATCCGGACGAGGACCCGCGCCTACTTTGTGGGCTCACAGAATTGAGCTTCGGCACCCGCGACGGGCTCTGGCCGATCGCGAGTACGGACCGAGGCGAAACTCTCTTCCTCGTCGCCGCGGACAGCAACGCCCCGTGGCTCCTGGTCGAGGACGGCGACGGCGGCTGGGCACGGTACGACATGAGCTTCGCCGAATGGCTTTACCGCTACCTCATCGGCGAAGACATGGCCGGCCTCAACAGCTCCGCCTTCTACCCCGGCCCGGTAAAACTGCACAGGCTACCTATGACTGCCGACGAACGTCCGGATCCATGCTTCGGGCCAGAGCGCGGCATGTAACTCTGCCCGCCACGACAACCACATGGCATCCACCGGATGGCATGGTCGACCAGACGAGACGATCGCCTATACAGACGACCACCCTCATCCCCTGGCAATCGCCCGGGGGCTAGCTTCAGGGGCAGGACGATGAAGACCTGCTGCGAGCCGTCTTTAATCCGGACGATGAGGCGCGTAGCTTCATGACAATTGGAGGCGACCGACAAATGATAGAGGGTAACCATCGGATGGCTGAGTTGATCTCCCGCGCCTCTGACCCTCGAAGCTCCATCTCCTGGGATACCCGAGTCTATATCCGGGGTTAGGGTAAATGATGCGCCTATATGCGCGGAGGGCTGCGGCAATCCTGGCAAACCGCCATGTGAGACGCCTTTCTCTTCAGTCGGCTGATCATCTTATGGAGACTGCGGTTACCAGAGGGCTCGGCCACAAAGGAAATCGTGACTGGCTCACGGAACAAGAAGGCGCGTATGAGCGCTGTCGTTCCAGTGCCCGATACTCGCCTAAGGGTTGTCCCGTAAATGATCTCCGGATCGCCCTGGGCAGGGCTTGCCGCCGTACGAGCCGCTGATCTATCCAGCGAGGGCGAGGTTGTGCA
>NZ_JBSFTU010000040.1:15306-57056 GCF_053591435.1 Streptomyces sp. NPDC003027 | reverse complement strand
GGGGGGACCCTGTGGGAGAGTAGGACGCCGCCGAACAATCATTGTGGGAAAGCCCCGCACCTTCTGGTGCGGGGCTTTTCTGCGTTCAGGACCCGAACAGGAAGCACAGCCGGTGTGGCCCCCGTCAAGGAGTCCACACCGGCATCAGATCAAAGACGGCCGGCGGCCTTCAAAGCCAGATACGCGTCCGCCAAGGCCGGTGCCAGATTGTCAGGGGTCGCGTCGACGACCGTGACACCGTGGCGCTGGAGCTGGTCCGCCGTACGGCGACGCTGGGCCTGGGACTGTGTCGCGGCCGCGGCCTCGTACACACCGTCGATCGTGCCGCGGGACACTGCCATCCGCGCAGTGTGCGGGTCGGCGACAGAGGCCACCAGAACCGTGTGCCGCTGGGTGAGCTGAGGGAGAACGGGGAGGAGACCCTCCTCGATCGGCGCCGCGTCCAGACTGGTCAGCAGGACGAGGAGAGAGCGGCGGGGGGCCCGGGCCAGTGCCATGGCGGCGAGGCCGCGCGCATCCGTCTCCACGAGCTCCGGCTCCAACGGTGCCATGGCGTTGACCATGGCCGGCAGAACGTCGCCCGCCGACCGGCCCTGGACCTGAGCGCGAAGGCGGCGGTCGTACGCCAGGAGATCGACGCGGTCTCCCGCACGGGAGGCCAGCGCGGTCAGAAGCAAGGCGGCGTCCATCGCGGCGTCGAGGCGGGGGACGTCGCCGACACGGCCGGCCGAGGTGCGGCCGGTGTCCAGGACGATCAGGATGTGCCGGTCCCGCTCCGGCCTCCATGTGCGTACCGCCACCGTGGTCTGACGAGCCGTTGCCCGCCAGTCGATGGACCGGGTGTCATCACCGGGGACGTACTCGCGGAGGCTGTCGAACTCGGTGCCCTCGCCGCGGGTGAGGACGCTCGTGCGGCCGTCGAGTTCGCGCAGACGGGCCAGCCGTGACGGCAGATGCTTCCGGCTGGTGAACGGTGGCAGGACACGGACCGTCCAGGGCACCTGGTGACTGCCCTGCCGGGCGGCCAGACCCAGGGGGCCGTAGGAGCGAACCGTGACGCGCTCCGCGTGCCAGTCGCCCCGTCGGGTCGGATGGAGAGACGTCGTGACGCGGCGGCGTTCCCCGGCGGGAACCGCCAGCTTCGTGCGGGACGCGGCCTGCTCCGTGCCCGGGAGCCAGCTGCTGGGCGGCCAGGCGTCACGGAGGTGGGCGCGCAGTCGACGGCGGGAGGGGTTGGTGACGGTGAGCTGAACCTCGACCTCGTCACCCAGTCGAACTGTTGTGTCACCGCTTCGAGTGAATCGCAGCGTTCGCACTGGCGCGGCCATCGCGTAGTCGCACAGAATTGCGAGGGAGAGGGGCGCGTTCACGGCGAGCATTCCCGTCCAGCTGGGGGCGAGGATGCCGACGGGGAGCGATCCGAGGGCGGCGAGCAGTGCGGTGCGTCCGGTGAGGGCCATGGGGCGCCGTTCTCAGCGGGGTACGGGGACGTGGGCGAGGATCGAGTTGATGACGGAGTCGGCGGTGACTCCCTCCATCTCGGCCTCGGGCCGCAGCTGGATGCGATGGCGCAGGGTGGGCAGAGCGAGGGCCTTCACATCGTCCGGGGTGACGTAGTCCCGGCCGGTGAGCCAGGCCCAGGCACGGGCGGTGGAGAGCAGAGCGGTGGCGCCTCGGGGGGAGACACCGAGGGTGAGCGAGGGGGATTCACGCGTGGCACGACAGATATCGACGACATAGCCGGCGATCTCGGGGGAGACCGAGGTCTTGGCGACGGCGGCGCGGGCGGCTTCGAGCTCGGCGGGGCCGGCGACCGGACGGACGCCGGCGGCCCGGAGGTCGCGAGGATTGAAGCCGTCGGCATGCCGGGTCAGGACGCTGATCTCGTCCTCGCGGGAGGGAAGCGGGACCGTCAGCTTGAGCAGGAAGCGGTCGAGCTGGGCCTCGGGGAGGGGGTAGGTGCCCTCGTACTCGACCGGGTTCTGGGTCGCGGCGACCAGGAACGGGTCGGGGAGCGGGCGGGGGGTGCCGTCGACCGTGACCTGACGCTCCTCCATCGCCTCCAGGAGGGAGGACTGCGTCTTCGGGGGCGTGCGGTTGATCTCGTCCGCGAGAAGCAGGTTGGTGAAGACCGGACCCGGCTGGAAGGAGAACTCGGCGGTACGGGCGTCATAGACGAGTGAGCCGGTGACGTCGCTCGGCATCAGATCGGGGGTGAACTGCACGCGCTTGGTGTCCAGTTCGAGAGCGGCGGCGAGCGCGCGGACCAGCAGGGTCTTGGCGACGCCGGGGACACCTTCCAGCAGGACATGGCCCCGGCACAGCAGTGCGACGACCAGTCCGGTGACGGCGGGGTCCTGGCCGACCACGGCCTTCGCGATCTCGGTGCGCAGGGCCTCCAGGGAGGCGCGGGCGCTGTCCGAGTTCGTAGGGGTCTCGGGGGTCGGGGCGCTCATGAAGTGCGTACCTCTCTTTCGAGGGCGTCGAGGTGGTCCGCCAGGCGGATGAGAGCGGCGTCGTCGGCGGGAGCCGGGCCGAAGAGAAGGTCCCTGGGGTCCCGGGCGGTCCCGGCGAGACGGGCGGAGAGCGCGGGGAGCAGGGCCTCGGGGGAGTGGGCGTCCTGTGCGGCGACGCCGAGGAGAGGGGCGATCCGGCTGCGGGACGCGGTACGCAGGACGGAGGCCGCGCGGTCGCGGGCGTTGGCCTTGCGGTAGAGGCGGGCCCGGCCCTCGGTGGCTTCCGAGGCGCGGATGGCGACGGGAAGCCGTTCGGTCACCAGCGGGCCGAGACGGCGGCCGCGCCAGAGAGCGGCGAGGAGGGCGGCGACGGCGAGTTGGAGCGTGCCCCACAGCCAGCCGGAAGGTACGAGGGCGAGAAAGCCGTCGGCGGCGCTGTCATCGGACGTGCCGTCAGGGTCGCCCTCAGTGGCGGAAGCATCCGTGAGAGAAGGGAGGTACCAGACGATATGAGGGCGCGAGCCGAGGAGTTGCAGAGCGAGCGAGGCGTTGCCCTGCTGGTCGAGGCGGTCGTTGTAGAAGATGTCCGGGGAGCCGAGGAGCACGGTGTCGCCGCCCCCGGGGCTCTCGACGGCGACCAGGGACGGTCGGCCGTCGGCGGGGTAGCAGCTCTCGGCGCCGTCGACGGCGGTGACGTACCGCTCGCCGCCGATGTCGACACTGCCGGCGCGGACCGCGGCCGGGAAGGAACAACGGGGCTCGCGGGCCGCCACCGGGGTGCTGGTGGCGGAGGCGATGCCGGGGGCGAGGGTGCCGATGGAGGCATCACCGGCCCCGAGGAGAACGGTACGGCCGCCCGAGGCGTTCATCGCCGCGTACAGCGTGGTCTGCTGAGAGCCTGTCAGCAGATCCGGGGTGGTGACCAGAACGGTGGTGTCCGCGCCGGTCGCGGCGGTGACCTCGTCGAGGGTGGTGGCGATCTGCAGGGTGATGCCCTGCGCCTTGAGGATCTCGGCGACCGCCCGGCTGCCGTTCGGATCGGCGGACCGCGGATCGAGGTGGCCGTGGTGGTCGGCGGAGCGCATGGTCGCGACGACGAGGCCGCCGATCAGGATCAGGCCCAGGACGAGGAGCACCCCTCGGGTGCGGGTCCAGAGCTGACGGGGAGCCAGCGAGGTCGAGGTGGGGCTGGTGCGCTGCCGGCTCATACGGGCGTCCCCGGGGAAGAGAGGTCGAGCGCGGGCTTCGTCCGCTCCAGGGAAACGTCCAGCTTCTCGACGCGCCGGTATGCGACCTCGTCGGCCGTGCGGCCGCCGTATGTGACGTCGTCGAAGGTACGGGCGGCGGAGCGCAGTTCGTCCGCGTGGCCGGGCAGGGAGCGGCCCGCCTCGGCCGCGGCCTCGTCGGCGGTGCGACCGGGACGCGGGTCGAGCACGGTGCGCTCCTCGAGGGAGCGGACGATGGCCCGCATCCGTTCCTGGACGGCCTGGTTCCAGCGGCCCTCGGAGGCGTGCCGGGCCGCGGTCGCGCGGTGCTCGGCGGCCGTGCGGGGGCCTTCCGCGAACAGTGAGTCACCGGTGCTCGGCGTCCGCTGCGGGGTGCCGAGCCGCCACCACAGGGCGCCGATCACGACGAGCACGACCAGGAAGATCACGAGGAGGCCCAGCAGTCCGCCGGGAGCGGCGGAGGAGGCCGCGTCGAAGACACCGGCCACCCACTCCCAGAAGCGGTCGAGACCGCGCTGGAGCAGATTGGGGTCGTTCTCGTGGTACATCGGCTTGGACAGCTCGCGCTCCGCCGCCTCGCGGGCGGGGACGCGAGTGATCTCCAGCGGTACGTCGTCGCCGATCGGCGGTCCCGCCGTGATCGTGCCCCCCGTGGCCCTCACGCCGTCAGCTCCCGGAGGACTGGTCGCCCGGCGTGGGGCCGTAGCCGGGGAGGCCGGCGGCGCGGGCGAGTTCGAGGTCCAGCGCCTCGCGGCGGATGCGCTGGTCCACGTAGAGGAGGACGGTCACGCCGGCGGAGATCGGGTAGGTGATCGCGCTGGTGATCACTCCACCGATGCCCATGACGATGAGGTAGCCCCACCCGAACTCGGGGGCCGTGTCGGAGACCATGTCGGCCATGCTGGTGCCGTCGGCGAAGAGGGCCAGGGCCGTGAACGGCACCACGATGATCAGCGAGAGGACCAACAGCAGCAGCTGGGTGAGCACCGTGATGCCGAAGATCCGCCACCAGGAGCCCTTGACCAGCTTGGCCGAGCGCTTCATCGACGGGATGACGCCCTGTCGCTCCAGCATCAGCGCGGGAGAGGACAGGCTGAAGCGGACCATCAGCCAGACGGCGACGACGAAACCGGCCAGACCGCCGAGGACGGCCAGGGCGACGCCGCCGGCGTCACCGATCAGGAGGCCGGGCAGCAGGCCGACGGTGATGATGAGCGGGCTCAACAGCGCGAGCAGCAGCGTCAGACCGAGCAGTTGAAGCAGCCGGGGGCGGGCTTCGCGCCAGGCGGCACCGACCGTCACCGGGCGGCCCAGGACCGCGCGGCTGATGACGACGGTGAGGAGCGCGGCGCTGACCAGGGTGGCCGTCAGCACGATGAGGATCGACGGGGCGGAGCTGAGCAGGGTCACCTGCATGAACTCGCCGAGTTCGGCCATGGCCTCGGCCGGGGTCGCCTCCGGGTTGAGCTCCGGCGGGGTGGGGACGAGATAACGCTGGACGAGGATGTCGACGACCTGGGAGATCACCGCGACCGTGACCGTGACGGCCAGGACCGTGCGCCAGTATCCGCGCAGGGTCGACACCGCGCCGTCGAGGATCTCGCCCATGCCCAGCGGGCGCAGCGGGATCACACCCGGCTTGGCGGCCGGCGGCTTGCCCCAGTGGCCGGGCTGTACCGGTCCGCCGCCCCAGCCGGGACCGGCGGGAGGCGTCGGGGCCTGACCGGGCACCGGCGCGGTCGGCGGAGACCACTGCCCTGCGGGCGGCTGCACCTTGGACCACTGGGGGGCGGAACCGTTGGCGTCGCCGGGTTCGGCGGGCCGGGCGGGCCCGGAACCGTCCTGACCGTCGGAGGAAGCAGACCCGGGCGAGGCCCAGCCCGGAGTGTCGTTCACGGTCGTCCACCTCGAGGAATGGTCGCGGGGCCGGCTCGGCGAGCCGGCTCGGTCACAGCGGCCGCCTGCCTGTTCGGGTGGCGGGCCGGGAGCCATCGTGCCACGCGGGGACCGCCCGTGGGCGAGGGCCCGTATCTCCTTCTCACCTCCATTGTGGGAGCCCCGGGGGGCAGATGGGGCTGATGCCTGATCAGTGGGCACAAACCGCAGCGGCGACGGCCGGAGCCGGACCATCGCTCCCGACCACGACCCGGGGTGCGGCGAGGTGTCGCGGTGGCGTCGCGACAGGTTCGGGAAAGGTGCCCGGCACCGTCTTCGGCGGACCGCCGTCCCCGACGGCGGGGAGGTTTTCAGCCGAAAGTCGAGCCTTCGCCGGGCCCGACGGGTGACCCGATCCGCTCCATGGGCCATACAGCCCTGCTCGGGGTACGGTTCAGGGCGGCTACGGGGGCTACGGGGTGACATCCATGTCAGACATCAGCACCCACGGACAGGGGCGGCCAACAGTGGACGATCACGGACGTCATCGCTGGTCAGTGAGGTATCTCACCAGCCGCCTCCAGACTGATACGGAAATGGGATGATGTCGATATGAAGGGACGCGTTCTTGTCGTCGACGACGACACCGCACTTGCCGAGATGCTCGGGATCGTGCTGCGGGGTGAAGGGTTCGAGCCGTCGTTCGTGGCGGACGGTGACAAGGCGCTTGCCGCGTTCCGTGAGGCCAAGCCGGACCTGGTGCTGCTGGACCTGATGCTGCCCGGCAGGGACGGCATCGAGGTGTGCCGGCTCATCAGGGCCGAGTCCGGTGTACCCATCGTCATGCTGACGGCCAAGAGCGACACCGTCGACGTGGTGGTGGGTCTTGAGTCCGGGGCCGACGACTACATCGTGAAGCCGTTCAAGCCGAAGGAGCTCGTCGCCCGTATCCGGGCGCGCCTGCGGCGGTCGGAGGAGCCCGCGCCCGAGCAGCTCTCCATCGGTGACCTGGTCATCGACGTCGCCGGTCACTCGGTGAAGCGGGACGGGCAGTCCATCGCCCTGACGCCGCTCGAGTTCGACCTGCTCGTCGCGCTGGCCCGCAAGCCGTGGCAGGTCTTCACCCGTGAGGTCCTGCTGGAACAGGTGTGGGGCTACCGGCACGCGGCCGACACCCGGCTGGTCAACGTCCACGTGCAGAGGCTGCGCTCGAAGGTCGAGAAGGACCCCGAGCGCCCGGAGATCGTGGTGACCGTCCGAGGCGTCGGTTACAAGGCGGGGCCGAGCTGACATGAGCGCAGGCAGTACTGCTCCGAAGCCCGGCGAGCCGGGCGTCCGGTCGGGGCGGACTGCCGGACCGGGGCGGGGGGGCTCGCGATTCGGCCGTCTGCTCCAGGGCGGGGCGCCGGGCGGACCGGTGCTCCGGCTCTTCGCGCGCTGGGTGCGGCGCCCGCTGCTGCCCGCCGTACGGCTGTGGCGGCGGAACATCCAGATGCGCGTGGTGGCGGGCACCCTGCTGATGTCGCTCGGTGTGGTGCTGCTCCTCGGCCTGGTCGTCATCGGGCAGGTCCGCAACGGTCTGCTCGACGCCAAGGAGAAGGCCGCCCAGAGCCAGGCGGCGGGCGGGTTCTCCGCCGCCCAGGACAAGGCCGCGACCACGCCGAGCGGTCCGGGCGGCCAGAACGGCGGTCGGGCCGGGGCGTCGGTGACCTGGCGCTCCACCCTGGTCGAGCAACTCGCCAGTGGTGGCCAGAGCGCGTACAACGTGGTGGCGCTCTCCCTGGAGCGGCCGGAGGGGACCGCGAGCCGCGGCGCCCGTGCCTCCGGTGAGGTCGACCCCGTCACGAGCATCCCCGGCGACCTGCGGCACTCCGTGGCCCAGGGGACGGGCTCCTTCCAGACGTACACCCGGATCCACTACACCAACGGCAAGTCCTCCGAGCCCGGCCTGGTGGTCGGCAAGCGGCTCAATGACGCCGAGGGCACGCAGTACGAGCTGTACTACCTCTTCCCGCTGGCCCAGGAGGAGGACTCCCTCGCCCTGGTCAAGGGCACGCTGGCGACCGCCGGGCTGTTCGTCGTGGTGCTGCTCGGCGCCATCGCCTGGCTGGTGGTGCGCCAGATCGTCACCCCGGTGCGGATGGCGGCCGGGATCGTCGAGCGGCTCTCGGCCGGCCGGCTCCAGGAGCGGATGAAGGTCACCGGCGAGGACGACATCGCCCGCCTCGGTGAAGCCTTCAACAAGATGGCGCAGAACCTCCAGCTCAAGATCCAGCAGCTGGAGGAGCTCTCCCGGATGCAGCGGCGGTTCGTCTCGGACGTCTCCCACGAGCTGCGCACACCGCTGACGACGGTGCGGATGGCGGCCGACGTCATCCACGAGGCGCGCGCCGACTTCGACCCGGTCACCGCCCGCTCCGCCGAGCTGCTCGGCGACCAGCTCGACCGCTTCGAGTCGCTGCTCTCCGATCTGCTGGAGATCAGCCGCTTCGACGCGGGAGCGGCGGCGCTGGAGGCCGAGGCGATAGATCTGCGGCAGGTCGTACGGCGGGTGATCGGCGGCGCCGAGCCGCTCGTGGAACGCAAGGGCGGCCGGATCGTGGTCGTCGGAGACGATCAGCCGGTCGTGGCCGAGGCGGACCCCCGACGGGTCGAGCGCGTGCTGCGCAACCTGGTCGTCAACGCCGTGGAGCACGGCGAGGGCCGCGATGTGGTCGTCAAGCTCGCGTCGGCGGGCGGCGCCGTCGCGATCGCGGTGCGGGACTACGGAGTGGGGCTCAAGCCCGGCGAGGCGACCCGGGTCTTCAACCGGTTCTGGCGGGCCGACCCGGCACGCGCGCGTACCACCGGAGGAACGGGCCTGGGCCTGTCCATCGCCGTGGAGGACGCGCGGCTGCACGGCGGCTGGCTGCAGGCGTGGGGCGAGCCGGGCGGCGGCTCGCAGTTCCGGCTGACCCTGCCGCGTACGGCGGACGAGCCGCTGCGCGGTTCTCCGATCCCCCTGGAGCCGGAGGACTCGCGGCGCAACCGCGAACAGGCCGCGGCCGGGCCGGTGCGGGAGAGCGGGTCGCGTCTCACCTCGGTGCCGACGCAGCCCGCCGGTCACCATCCGGCCCTGCCCGTACCACCGCGGATGCCCGCGGTCCCGCGGGCGTCGGCGGACCCGACGGCGCTGCCCGGCAGCGGGGCCCGGGTGGTCCCACGGGCCGCGACCGAGTCCGACAGCGATGAGGCGATGGCGTCGACCAACACCGAGGCGGAGGACAGGACACGTGGGCGCTGACTCCCGAGGACAGCACCCGGGGCGGGGACGGAAGACCGACGGCACGCGCGCGTGGCCGGCGGGCCGCAGTCCGGAAACCGCTGAGGCGGCGCCCATCGCGACCGCCGGACCCGGACACTTCGGGCGCGGGCGGTCCGTGCGGGCGGGAGCCCTGCTCGCGGGCGCGCTGCTGGTGGCCGGGTGCGCGTCGATGCCCGACAGCGGCGACGTACGCCCGGTGAAGGCGACCAACCCCGGTGACTCGCAGGTGCGGGTGTACGCCGTGCAGCCGCGGGAGAACGCGGATCCGGTCGAGATCGTCGACGGCTTCCTGGAGGCCATGACGAGTGACGACCCCGGCTTCGCCACCGCCCGCACCTATCTGACCAAGCAGGCCGCGCGGGCCTGGAAGCCGGAGCAGAGGATCACCGTGCTCACCACGGCTCCGGACCGCGGCCAGGCGGACCGGCCCACCGACCCGGGGACACCTGGGCGGTCCTACCCCATCGGGGGCCGGCAGATCGCGACCGTCGACGGTCGGCACGCCTACAAGCCGGTCGGTCCCGCCGACTTCCGGGACTCGATCCACGTCGTGCAGCAGCCCACCGCCGACGGCAAGGGCAGCGAGTGGCGCATCGACCGCCTCCCGCCGGGCCTGGTGCTCAGCGAGGCCGACTTCCAGCGCAACTACCGCTCCGTCGACACGTACTACTTCGCGTCCGGCGAGGACTGGCTCGTCGCCGACCCGGTCTACATCCGGCAGCGGCAGGACCCGGCCACCCGGATGGATCCGGTGACGCAGACCGTCAAGGCGCTGCTCGCGGGACCCACGAACTGGCTGAAGCCGGCCGTCGATTCGAGTTTCCCCTCCGGGACGGCGCTGAAGGACGGCGTCACGACGCTGTCGACGGACGACCAGTCCACGCTGAAGGTGCCGCTGAACTCCAAGGCCGACCATGTGGGCGGGGCGGTGTGCCGGCGGATGGCGGCGCAGCTGCTGCTCACGCTCGGCGACCTGACCTCCGTACGGGTGGAGCAGGTCGAGCTGCAGCGCGGGTCGGACGGCGGGCGGCTGTGCTCCATGGGCAAGCAGGCGGCGCTGGAATTCGCGGCGGTACGGGACTCGGGCCGGGCGGAGAACCCGTTCTACGTCGACGAGACCGGCAAGCTGATGGCCGTACCGGTCGGCGACAAGGCCAACGAGGAGCAGGACGGGACGCTCGGCCCGTTCGGCAGGGGAGCGATGCCTCTGCGGTCGGTCGCCGTCGACCGCGACGAGCGCCGGGCGGCCGGCGTGGGCAAGGACGGCCACGAGCTGCGCGTCGCGTCGATCCTCTCCGACCACGAGCTGCGCCCCGCCCTGGTGCGGAGCAACGCCGTCCGGCCCGAGGACCGGCTGTCCGCGCCGAGCTGGGACGGCCGGGGCGACCTGTGGGTGGCGGACCGCGACCCGGTGAGGCCACGCCTGTGGATGATCCCGGACGGCGAGGGAGAGCCCGTGGAGGTCCGCGCCCCCTGGCTGGCGGACGGCGACCGTCTGGAGTCCCTGCGGGTCTCCGCGGACGGTGTGCGGATCGCGCTGCTGCTCAAGGCGGAGGACGGGGGCACCACCCTGAAGATCGGGCGCGTGGAGCGGGACGGCGGCGGGAGCCGCCCGGTCGTCTCGGTCGACGCGCTGCAGCCCGTGGCGCCGCACATGGAGGCGGTCACGGCCGTGTCCTGGGCCGGGCCGAGCCGGCTCGTCGTGGTCGGCAAGGAGGCCGGCGGCGTGCAGCAGGTGCGCTACCTCCAGACGGACGGCGCGACCTCCGCCTCGTCGCTGCTGCCGGGCCTCAACGGTGTCACGGCGGTCGCCGCGCCCCACGACGACCGGGCCCCCGTGGTGGCCGACTCCGGCAACGACGGCATCGTGCGGCTCGTGCCGGGCGCGAACTGGCAGCGGCTGGCCGATGTGACGGGCTCCGCGCCGGTCTATCCGGGTTAGCCGCCCGCCCGCCGCAAGCCCGGCGCCGGTTGTCCACAGGGGTGGCCGGGGCGGGCCGCCAGGAGGACAGTGGAGCCATGCGGGGGTGGTGGCGCGAGATCGCCGGGCTGGTGCTGCCGGTCGCCTGCGGAGGCTGCGGCAGGGCCCGCAGCGAGCTGTGCCCGCCGTGCCGCGCGGAGCTGACGGGTCCCGGGCCGCGCCGGGTCCGGCCCGCTCCCGAACCGGCGGGGCTGCCGGTCGTGCACGCGGCGGCGCCCTACGCCGACGCCGTACGGTCCGTGCTTCTCGCCCACAAGGAGCGTGGCGCGCTCTTCCTCGCCAGGCCTCTGGGCGATGCGCTGGCCCAGGCCGTTGAGGCCGCTGCCGGGCCATGGGACGCGCCTGGGGCAGGCCCCCTTCTCCTCGTACCGGTGCCCTCGTCGCGGCGGTCGGTGCGGGCGCGTGGCCACGATCCGACGCGGCGGATCGCGCTGGCCGCGGCGGGCAGGCTGCGCCGTTCGGGTCGGGCCGCCCGGGTGCTTCCGCTGCTTCGCCAGCGCCGGGAGGTGGCCGACCAGGCGGGCCTGGGCGCCCGCGGCCGGCTGGCCAACCTGGCCGGGGCGCTCGAGGTCGTGCCCGGCGGTGCGAGGCCGGCGGAGCGCGGGCGGGTGGTGCTGGTGGACGACCTGATGACCACGGGTGCCTCGCTGGCCGAGGCGGCGCGGGCACTGCGTGCCGTACACCGGCCGTTCGATCCAGGGTTGAGCGGCGGCGGGGCGGAAACCCGATTCGGACAGCCGGTGGCGGCGGTCGTCGCTTGTTCTCCGTCATCGTTCGAAATAAACCGGAACTGACGGGGAACTCGCATCGTTGCAGGTGGTGAGAGGTGGAAACACCCGAACGGAGGTAAGTGGAGGCAGCGGGTGCCGACACCCGTCCGAACGAGCTATGTTCGGTTGTGAGGAATGGCGAATGCCATGCTTCACCGATTGCACGGGTGCGCCTGGAGGACAGGAGTTCAGGGCGAATTAACCTCCGCTTGGTGGGGTGGAGACCTTCCCCGCTGGGGAGGAGGAGGTGAAAGTCGCCAAGTCCGAGACTCCGGTGAACACCGGAGTCTGGTGCAAAGGGAGAGGCCCAGCGGCCGAGAAGCCGGTCTGGGCGATCCGGGAACGGAGTTCTGCGTGGACATCGTCGTCAAGGGCCGCAAGACCGAGGTGCCCGAGCGGTTCCGCAAGCACGTGGCCGAGAAGCTGAAGCTGGAGAAGATCCAGAAGCTCGACGGCAAGGTGATCAGCCTCGACGTCGAGGTGTCCAAGGAGCACAACCCGCGGCAGGCCGACCGGTCCGACCGCGTGGAGATCACCCTCCACTCCCGAGGCCCGGTGATCCGGGCGGAAGCGGCAGCAGGCGACCCGTACGCAGCGCTCGACCTCGCCAGCGACAAGCTGGAGGCGCGACTGCGCAAGCAGCACGACAAGCGGCACACCCGCCGTGGCAGCGGCAGGATCTCGGCGGCCGAGGTCGCCGACGTGGTGCCGGGTGTCGCACGGCTCAACGGAAGCGGAGAGCCGGCCGGTGAGGAGACCAGCGCGGTGCCCACGAGGATGATGGGCTCGCTGGAAGTGCAGGGCGAAGGCCCGCTGGTGGTACGCGAGAAGACGCACAGGGCCGCACCCATGACCCTCGACCAGGCGCTCTACGAGATGGAGCTGGTCGGGCACGACTTCTATCTGTTCGTCGACTCCGACAACAAGCAGCCGAGCGTCGTCTACCGGCGACACGCGTACGACTACGGCGTCATCCACCTGGAGAGCGACCCGCTCGCCGAGGGCGGCGGCGCCGGTGGTGCCCTCGGCGGCTGACCTCGGCCGCCCGGCGCACCATTACATGACCGTCCTGGTGCCCCTGGAGCGCCCTGTGCGCCCCCAGGGGCACCCCCGTGCGACCACGGGATCGCCGCGCCGCCGCCCGGGCATGAAATCATGGCGTGCACGCCAACCGGTGCTCGTCGAGCAGCGGTTGGAGGACCGAACACGACTTCAGGCCACGGCCTTCAGGGGGAGGAACGATGGCGGACAGCTTCGGGCCGGTGCACAGCGGGCGGGAGCCCGATCGCGCGGCCACCCCGGAGGCATCGGATTCGGCCAACGGCGGATCCCGCAAGGAGCCGATCCGGGTCCTGGTGGTGGATGACCACGCGCTTTTCCGTCGCGGGCTGGAGATCGTCCTCGCCCAGGAGGAGGACATCCAGGTCGTCGGCGAGGCGGGCGACGGGGCCGAGGCCGTCGACAAGGCCGCGGATCTGCTGCCGGACATCGTGCTGATGGATGTGCGCATGCCCAAGCGCGGCGGGATCGAGGCCTGCACCTCCATCAAGGAGGTGGCCCCCAGCGCGAAGATCATCATGCTGACGATCAGCGACGAGGAGGCCGACCTCTACGACGCGATCAAGGCGGGCGCGACCGGATATCTCCTGAAAGAGATCTCCACCGACGAGGTCGCCACCGCGATTCGCGCGGTCGCCGACGGCCAGTCGCAGATCAGCCCCTCGATGGCGTCGAAACTCCTCACCGAGTTCAAGTCGATGATCCAGCGGACCGACGAACGCAGGCTGGTGCCCGCACCCCGGCTGACCGACCGCGAGCTGGAGGTTCTCAAACTCGTGGCGACCGGAATGAACAACCGCGACATCGCCAAGGAATTGTTCATCTCCGAGAACACCGTGAAGAACCACGTCCGCAACATCCTGGAGAAGCTCCAGCTGCACTCCAGGATGGAAGCGGTCGTCTACGCCATGCGGGAGAAGATCCTCGAGATCAGGTGAGGGCGGCGGTGAGCCGCGCGGCGAACTCCGCAGGGTCGGTCCGCTCGATCCGTACGCTGTCGTAGCCCACCCACTCGGCCGCCTCACGCAGCGCCCGGGCCATCGGCTCGACCGCCTTCGGGGAGTCCAGGGAGACCTGCCTGGCCACCAGCGTCCTGCCCTCGCGCGCCGGGTCGACCCGGCCGAGGAGCCTGCCGCCCGACAGCAGCGGCATCGCGAAGTAGCCGTGCACCCGCTTCTGCTTCGGTACGTACGCCTCCAGCCGGTGGGTGAAGCCGAAGATCCGCTCCGTGCGAGCCCGCTCCCAGATCAGCGAGTCGAACGGTGACAGCAGGGTCGTGCGGTGCCGTCCGCGCGGTTCGGTGGCCAGGGCGGCGGGATCGGCCCAGGCCGGCTTGGCCCAGCCCGCCACCGTGACCGGTACGAGCCCGGAGGCCTCCACCACGGCGTCGAACGCCTCGCCCTTGATCCGGTGGTAGTCGGCGATGTCCGCGCGCGTCCCCACGCCCAGCGCCTCTCCCGCCTGCCGCACCAGCCGCCGCAGGCACTCGGTGTCGTCGAGGTCGTCATGGAGCAGCGCGTCCGGGATGGCCCGCTCCGCCAGGTCGTAGACCCGCTTCCAGCCGCGTCGCTCGGTGCAGACCACCTCGCCGTACATCAGCGCCCGCTCGACGGCGACCTTCGACTCGGACCAGTCCCACCACTCGCCCTTGTTCTTCGCGCCGCCCAGTTCGGTCGCGGTCTGCGGGCCCTCGGTCCGCAGCTGCTTGATCACCGCGTCGTACGCCCCGTCCGACAGCTCGTGGTACCACTGCGGACGGGTGCGGTAGGCGCGGCGGCGGAAGGCGAAGAGCGGCCACTCCTCGACGGGCAGGATGCAGGCCGCGTGCGACCAGTACTCGAAGGCGTGCGTCTCGGTCCAGTACGCCTCCTCCACCGTCGTACGGCCCACCGCGCCCAGGCGGGCGTACGGGATGAGCTCGTGCGAGCGCGCCAGCACCGAGATCGTGTCGAGCTGGACCTGGCCGAGATGGCGCAGCACGCCCCGCACCCCGGCCCGGCGGTCGGGCGCGCCCAGGAAACCCTGGGCGCGCAGGGCTATCCGGCGGGCCTGGTCGGCGGAGAGTTCGACAGCGGGCGGCGGCACAGTCGTCATGCTCCGCACCCTAGAGGCCGGCACTGACACCGCGGCCGGTGTCCGCGGCGGGCAGATACGGCAGCGGCCCCGGCAGGCCGAGGTCGGAGGGGAGCAGCGAGGCGACCCAGCAGTCACGGAGCGTGCCCCGGTGGGTGAGCCCGGCGCGCTCGACCCCCTCCATACGGAAACCGCTCCGCTCGGCGACCGTGCGCGAGCCCGTGTTGCCGACCTCCGCCCGCCACACCACCCGGTGGCAGCCGCCCTCGGTGAAGGCCCACCGGGACAGCGCGCCGACGGCCTCCGTCACGTAACCCCGGGCGCGGTGCTCCTTGGCGGCCCAGAAACCGACCTCCCGGACGCCCGGACCGCGGCCGTGAAGACCGGTCGCGGCGATCAGCGGCCCGCCGTCCCGGGGCTCGACGGCGAAGGTGTACTCCGCGCCGTCGCGCCACCCGTCCGGCACGAGCCGCTCAAGGAAGTACGCGGCGTCCTGGCGGGTGTACGGCGAGGGCACCGTCGTCCAGCGCTGGATGTCGGGGTCCTGGCAGGCGGCGAAGACCGCCTCCGCGTCCTCCGGGACGAAGGGGCGCAGTCTCAGGCGTTCGGTGGTCAGCGTGATGGGTTCCATGACGGGATTGTGGTGATGCGGCCGCCGGTGTGCGAACGCTTTTCGGAGCCCGCGGCACCTTCCGAGCGTCTGATGCGTTGTCTTTCCGGGCGGCGGTGCACCCTCCGGGCACTGCGGGCCTCCCGGGGCGGCGGCGGTCTCGCTTACGATGGCCGTTGCGGTGGGGACCACCTGCCGTGCCCGCGCCCGAGTCATGACAAGACCCAGTGCCAGGCCCGACCGGCAAGGAGACCAGCCTCAGTGTCCGTCTTCAACAAGCTCATGCGTGCAGGCGAAGGCAAGATCCTGCGCAAACTGCACCGCATCGCGGACCAGGTCAACTCCATCGAAGAGGACTTCGTCAACCTCTCCGACGCCGAGTTGCGGGCGCTCACCGAGGAGTACAAGCAGCGGTACGCCGACGGTGAGAGCCTCGACGACCTGCTCCCCGAGGCCTTCGCGACCGTCCGCGAGGCCGCCAAGCGCGTCCTCGGCCAGCGTCACTACGACGTGCAGCTGATGGGCGGCGCCGCCCTGCACCTCGGCTATGTGGCCGAGATGAAGACCGGTGAGGGCAAGACCCTCGTCGGCACGCTCCCGGCGTACCTGAACGCCCTGTCCGGCAAGGGCGTCCACCTGATCACGGTGAACGACTACCTCGCCGAGCGCGACTCCGAGCTCATGGGCCGGGTGCACAAGTTCCTCGGCCTCACGGTCGGCTGCATCCTGGCCAACATGACGCCGGCCCAGCGCCGTGAGCAGTACGCCTGCGACATCACGTACGGCACGAACAACGAATTCGGCTTCGACTACCTCCGCGACAACATGGCGTGGTCCAAGGACGAGCTCGTCCAGCGCGGCCACAACTTCGCCTGTGTCGACGAGGTCGACTCCATCCTGGTCGACGAGGCCCGTACGCCGCTGATCATCTCCGGCCCGGCCGACCAGGCCACCAAGTGGTACGGCGACTTCGCCAAGCTGGTCACCCGTCTCACCAGAGGTGAGCCCGGCAACCCGCTCAAGGGCATCGAGGAGACCGGCGACTACGAGGTCGACGAGAAGAAGCGCACCGTCGGCATCCACGAGTCCGGTGTCGCCAAGGTCGAGGACTGGCTGGGCATCGACAACCTCTACGAGTCGGTGAACACCCCGCTCGTCGGTTACCTGAACAACGCCATCAAGGCCAAGGAACTGTTCAAGAAGGACAAGGACTACGTCGTCATCGACGGCGAAGTCATGATCGTCGACGAGCACACCGGCCGTATCCTCGCCGGCCGCCGCTACAACGAGGGCATGCACCAGGCGATCGAGGCGAAGGAAGGGGTGGACATCAAGGACGAGAACCAGACCCTCGCCACGATCACCCTGCAGAACTTCTTCCGCCTCTACGACAAGCTCTCCGGCATGACCGGTACGGCCATGACCGAGGCCGCGGAGTTCCACCAGATCTACAAGCTCGGTGTCGTCCCGATCCCGACGAACAGGCCGATGATCCGCAAGGACCAGTCCGACCTGATCTACCGCACCGAGGTCGCGAAGTTCGCCGCCGTCGTCGACGACATCGCGGAGAAGCACGAGAAGGGCCAGCCGATCCTCGTCGGTACGACGTCGGTCGAGAAGTCCGAGTACCTCTCCCAGCAGCTCTCCAAGCGAGGCATCCAGCACGAGGTGCTCAACGCCAAGCAGCACGACCGTGAGGCGACGATCGTCGCGCAGGCCGGCCGCAAGGGAGCCGTCACGGTCGCCACGAACATGGCGGGCCGAGGCACCGACATCAAGCTGGGCGGCAACCCGGACGACCTCGCCGAGGCCGAGCTGCGCCAGGCCGGCCTGGACCCGGTCGAGCACGCCGAGGAGTGGGCCGCGGCCCTCCCCGCCGCCCTGGAGCGCGCCGAGCTCGCGGTGAAGGCGGAGTTCGAGGAGGTCAAGTCGCTCGGCGGCCTGTACGTCCTGGGCACCGAGCGCCACGAGTCCCGCCGGATCGACAACCAGCTGCGCGGCCGTTCCGGCCGTCAGGGCGACCCGGGCGAGTCCCGTTTCTACCTCTCCCTCGGTGACGACCTGATGCGCCTGTTCAAGGCCCAGATGGTCGAGCGGGTCATGGCCATGGCCAATGTGCCCGACGACGTGCCGATCGAGAACAAGATGGTCACGCGCGCGATCGCCTCCGCGCAGTCCCAGGTGGAGACCCAGAACTTCGAGACGCGTAAGAACGTCCTGAAGTACGACGAGGTCCTCAACCGGCAGCGCGAGGTCATCTACGGCGAGCGTCGCCGCGTCCTGGAGGGCGAGGACCTGCACGAGCAGATCCGCCACTTCATGGACGACACGATCGACGACTACATCCGCCAGGAGACGGCCGAGGGCTTCGCGGAGGAGTGGGACCTCGACCGGCTGTGGACCGCGTTCAAGCAGCTGTACCCGATCAAGGTCACCGTCGAGGAGCTGGAGGAGGCGGCCGGCGACCGCGCGGGCATCACCGCCGAGTTCATCGCCGAGTCCGTCAAGGACGACATCCACGAGCAGTACGACGCCCGTGAGAAGTCGCTCGGCTCGGACATCATGCGCGAGCTGGAGCGCCGCGTGGTCCTCTCGGTGCTCGACCGCAAGTGGCGCGAGCACCTCTACGAGATGGACTACCTCCAGGAGGGCATCGGCCTGCGCGCGATGGCGCAGAAGGACCCGCTGGTCGAGTACCAGCGTGAGGGCTTCGACATGTTCACCGCGATGATGGAGGGCATCAAGGAGGAGTCCGTCGGCTATCTGTTCAACCTGGAGGTCCAGGTCGAGCAGCAGGTCGAGGAGGTCCCGGTGCAGGACGCGGCCGCGAAGACCTCGCTGGACAAGAAGGACGCGGTGCCCGCGGGTGCCGGCCGTCCGGAGATCCGTGCCAAGGGGCTCGACGCCCCGCAGCGGCCGGACCGGCTGCACTTCTCCGCGCCGAAGGTGGACGGTGACGGCTCGGTCGTCGAGGGCGACTTCATCGCCGACGGCGCCGTCTCCTCGGGCGACGGGATGACGCGGGCGGAGCGCCGCAAGGCGCAGAAGAGCGGTGGCGGCGGCCGCCGCCGCAAGAAGTAACGGCGGCCGGCGGCACCGGCTGCGGTACGGGAAGGGGTCGGCACCTGAAGAGGTGGCCGGCCCCTTCGCCGTGCGCGGGGTCACCTACGGGTCGCCTGGGCGGGCACGCGCGCGTGGAGGCCGTCGAGCTCGACGGCGGCGCAGCGCCAGCGGCCGTCGGCCCCGCGCTCCAGGCGGAACGCCATGGCCTTGACGCGCTCGCCCGTGGCGATGGTCGCGAACGCCTCGACGGCGCCGGAGCGGGGTTGGTGAACGGAGCAGCGTCGCAGTACGGGCCGGGTCCCATAGGACCGCAGGGGGGTCTCGGGGGCCAGCTGAACGAGCTGTTCGTACGCCTCGCCGACGGTCTGGCCCAGCATCCAGTGGACGGGCCGGTCCCCGCTGAGGACGGCGAGGAGGCGCTCGGCGAAGACGGCGTGCGGCGGGAGGGCGCGGGGCGCGTCCGGGACGCGTGACGCGTTTCCGGGACCGGCGGATGGGCCTGCTCCGGGTCCGGCCGTCGGGCGTGCTCCCGGTCGGGCTCCGGGGTGGGTGCCGGCGGAGCCGCGTGGGCCGGTTCCGGCCGGGCCGCGTGGAGCGGAACGGGGCCGGGGGGTGCGCGGGCGGGTGGTCGCGGCGGGGCGGTCCTCGGGGCCGGCCGCCGGGGCGCCGAGGGGGCTGACGGTCCCGCCTGACCCCGGGCTCGCCACCCGGCCGGCCGGTCGGTCGGCCGCGGGCGTGGTCCTCGGTGTGCGGGTCGTCGTGGTGGCGGTGCTGTCCATGGGGTCCCCGTCCCTCGCGCCCGCTGGTCTACCGGGCGGTAACTTCTGTTGGGGATCTTGTACGGGGGTGCCCGGACCCCTCGCAAGCGGCCGCCGCGGCCCGGGTGGCCGACCCGGAGGTTCACCTATCAGAGTGACCCGACGGGGTTCCGGGCCTGTGGATGCCGGGTCTGGGCATGCGTTCGGATGACCGGCGAGGGGGCGGCCCGGAAGCCCCGAAGGGGTACTCCGCACGTATCCTGGGGGCGTTTCCGACTACGAAAGCGGCCAGCCATGCGCGTGTACGTCCCCCTGACCCTTCCCGGTCTCGCACAGGCGCACAAGGCGGGCGAGCTGGGCCCGGGCCCGCTGACCGCCTACGCCGTCACCCCCGCCCTGCGCGAGTGGTACGTCTCCGACGACATCGAGGAGCTCGAGTACGCGGCGCTCAGCCGGGCCGCGGCCGCCTCCCTGCGCCTGCTCGCGGGCGACCCGTCGGCCGCCCGGCGGCGCGTCGTCGTCGCCGTCGACGTGCCGGACAAGGAAGCGGTGGTCGACCCGGACCGGGGCCTGGACGCCAGTTCCCTCGGTGAGGTCCGGATCGCCGGAGCCGTACCGCTCGCCAAGGCGGCGGCGGTGCACGCCGACGCGGACGACGCGGAGGCGGACGTCGCGGCGGCCGCGGCCGCGCTGGGCGCGGCGGATCAGGGCGACGACGACGCCCAGTTCACGGTGGACGGGGCGGAGGACCACGAGCTGCTCTGGTTCGGGGTGCAGGAGATTCCCGGGCTGCTGGGCTGAGGACGCACAGGCGGCGGTCCCTGTCAGAGCGGGCCGGTACCGTTTTCGCATGGGGAAGCAGCACGGGACGAAGCGGCACGGCAAGCATCTGGTCTGGGACTGGAACGGCACCCTGCTCGACGACATCCAGGCCGTCATCGGGGCGACGAACGCGGCCTTCGCCGAGCTCGGCCTTGAGCGGATCACGCTCGCGCGGTACCGGGACCTGTACACGGTGCCGGTGCCGAAGTTCTACGAACGGCTGATGGGGCGACTGCCCACCGAGGCGGAGTGGGCGCTGATGGACGGCGTCTTCCACAAGCACTACTGGCAGCGCGCCGACGACTGCGGTCTGACCGCCGGGGCGGCGGAGCTGCTCGCGGCGCGGCAGGCGTCCGGGTTCACGCAGTCGTTGCTCTCCCTGGCTCCGCACACCCACCTGATACCGCTGGTGCGACGGCACGGGATCGAGGAGCGGTTCGTCCGTGTGGACGGACGGGTCGGCGCGTCGACGGAGGGGAAGGCCGCGCACATGGTCCGGCACCTCGCCGAGCTGCCGGGCGTCGACCCCGAGCGGATCGTGGTCATCGGGGACGCGGCGGACGACGCGGTGGCGGCGGCGCATGTGGGGGCGCGGGCGGTGCTGTACACCGGGGGGTCGCACAGCAGGGCCAGCCTGGAGCGGGTGGGCGTGCCGGTGGTGGACACGCTGGCGGAGGCGGTCGCGGTGGCGGAGGAGCTGGTCTAGCCAGTGGCCGGGTCACGGGCGGGTGCGGGGCCGGCGAGGGGCCGCGTTACGGGCGGGCGCGGGGCCGGGTCACGGGCGGGTGCGGGGCCGGCGAGGGGACGCGTTACGGGCCGGACGCGGCCGGCTCGCCTGCGCCCGGTCGGCGCATGCTCAGCCTTGTGCCCGCAGGACCTTCAGGAACTCGCGCATCCAGGCCGGATGGTCCGGCCAGGCGCGCGAGGAGACGAGGGTGCCGTCGACGACCGCCTCGGTGTCCTGGAAGCCGGCGCCCGCCGCCTGCATGTCGAGCTCCAGAGCGGGGTACGCCGTCACCCTGCGGCCCTCCAGGCCGCCGATCGCCGCCGTCAGCAGCGGGCCGTGGCAGATCTGGGCCACCGGCTTGTCCGCGTCGAAGAAGGACTTCAGGATCTTGCGCAGCTCCGGGTCGTTGCGGAGGTACTCCGGCGCCCGGCCGCCCGGGATCACCACCGCCACGTAGTCGCCCGGATCGACCTCCGAGAACGCCAGGTCGGCCGGCCAGGTGTAGCCCGGCTTCTCGGTGTACGTGTCGTAGCCGGGCTCGAAGTCGTGCACCACGAAGCGCAGCCGCTTGCGGGCGGGCGCAGCGATGTGGACCTCGTACCCCTCCTCGAGCAGTCGCTGGTAGGGGTACATCACCTCCAGCGACTCCGCCGCGTCTCCGGTCACGATCAAGATCTTCGCCATGACGACTCCCAGATCCAGATGGTCGGTGGTCCCCGCGGTCCACACTCCCCGCGCCGCCGTGCCCTGCCAAGAGGACATGTGTCGCTGTCCATAACGTCAAACTTCCACCCCCTCTTTTGTACACATACGGCTCATGACGGGTCGGGGGGAGGGAGCGATAGGCTTTTCCCGTGATCAGCGCGATACGCCGAGGGGGCAGCGAAGCCCCCGGCCTCCGCCCGGTCCGCGACAGCGGCCGGGCCGACAGGGCGTTCGCCGATCGTCTCCGTCCGGGAGTGGCGCGCACATTGGCCGAATACGGCCCGGACATCTCTCATCGCGGCATAACGTCGACTTCGACCGGTAGCACCGCGTCGTGGCGTTGTGTCCTTTCTTCCACCGACGTCACGCAATGGCGCGCGACAGGAGCCAGAGGACATGCAGACCAAGCTGGACGAAGCCAAGGCCGAGCTGCTCGAAAGGGCCGCCCGGGTAGCTGAGAACAGCCCGGTCGGGGGGCGACTTCCGACGGGGCCCGAGAGCGGGGAGAGGCCCGACCGGGACACCCTGCTCGACTACCTCCAGCGCTACTACCTGCACACCGCGCCCGAGGATCTCACCGACCGCGACCCGGTGGACGTCTTCGGCGCCGCACTGTCGCACTACCGACTCGCCGAGACCCGACCCCAGGGCACCGCCAACGTGCGCGTCCACACCCCGACGGTCGAGGAGAACGGCTGGACCTGCAGCCACTCCGTCGTCGAGGTCGTCACGGACGACATGCCGTTCCTCGTGGACTCCGTGACGAACGAGCTCTCCCGCCAGGGCCGCGGCATCCACGTCGTGATCCACCCGCAGGTGCTCGTCCGCCGTGACGTCACGGGCAAGCTCATCGAGGTGCTGGCCGCCGAGAGCGCCGCCCTGAAGGCCGATCTCCCCCACGACGCGCTCGTCGAGTCCTGGATCCACGTCGAGATCGACCGCGAGACCGACCGCGCCGACCTCAAGCAGATCACCGCCGACCTGCTGCGCGTCCTGTCCGACGTCCGCGAGACGGTCGAGGACTGGGAGAAGATGCGCGACGCCGCGCTGCGCCTCGCCGACGGGCTGCCCGACGAGCCCATGGCGTCCGACCTGCGGCCCAGCGAGGCCGAGGAGGCTCGCGAGCTGCTGCGCTGGCTCGCCGCCGACCACTTCACCTTCCTCGGGTACCGCGAGTACGAGCTGGTCGACGGCGACGCACTGACCGCCGTCCCCGGCACCGGCCTGGGCATTCTGCGCTCCGACCCGCACCTCAGCGGCCAGGACGACCAGCACCCCGTCTCGCCGTCCTTCAGCCGACTGCCCGCCGACGCCCGCGCCAAGGCGCGCGAGCACAAGCTGCTGATCATCACGAAGGCCAACAGCCGCTCCACGGTCCACCGCCCGTCGTACCTCGACTACGTCGGCGTCAAGAAGTTCGACGCCGAGGGCAACGTCGTCGGCGAGCGCCGTTTCCTCGGCCTGTTCTCCTCCGCCGCGTACACCGAGTCCGTCCGCCGCGTGCCGGTGGTCAGCCGCAAGGTGCAGGAGGTCCTGGACGGCGCGGGCTTCTCTCCCAACAGCCACGACGGCCGCGACCTGCTCCAGATCATGGAGACCTACCCGCGCGACGAGCTGTTCCAGACCCCGGTCGACCAGCTCCGGTCCATCGTCACCAGCGTCCTGTACCTGCAGGAGCGGCGGCGGCTGCGGCTCTACCTGCGCCAGGACGAGTACGGCCGCTACTACTCCGCCCTCGTCTACCTGCCGCGCGACCGCTACACCACCGGGGTCCGGCTGCGGATCATCGACATCCTCAAGGAGGAGCTCGGCGGCACCAGCGTCGACTTCACCGCCTGGAACACCGAGTCGATCCTCTCCCGGCTGCACTTCGTCGTCCGCGTCGAGCCCGGCACCGAGCTCCCCAAGCTGACCGACGCCGACGCCGACCGCATCGAGGCCCGGCTCGTCGAGGCCGCCCGCTCCTGGGCCGACGGCTTCGGCGAGGCCCTCAACGCCGAGCTGGGCGAGGAGCGCGCCGCCGAGCTGCTCCGCCGCTATGGCAACGCCTTCCCCGAGGGCTACAAGGCCGACCACTCGCCGCGCGCCGCCGTCGCCGACCTGGTCCACCTGGAGCAGCTCGACCACACCGGCGAGGACTTCGCCCTCTCGCTGTACGAGCCGGTCGGCACCGGACCCGGCGAGCGCCGCTTCAAGATCTACAAGACCGGCGCGCAGGTCTCCCTCTCCGCCGTCCTGCCGGTGCTCAACCGGCTCGGCGTCGAGGTCGTCGACGAGCGCCCGTACGAGCTGCGCTGCTCCGACCGTACGCACGCGTGGATCTACGACTTCGGTCTGCGGCTCCCCTCACCGACCGCCAACGGCGGCGACTACCTCGCCGACGACGCCCGCGAGCGGTTCCAGGAGGCCTTCGCCGCCACCTGGACCGGCAAGGCGGAGAACGACGGCTTCAACGCGCTGGTGCTGTCCGCCGGTCTGAACTGGCGCCAGGCGATGGTGCTGCGCGCCTACGCGAAGTACCTGCGCCAGGCCGGTTCGACGTTCAGCCAGGACTACATGGAGGACACCCTCCGTGACAACGTCCACACCACCCGGCTGCTCGTCTCCCTCTTCGAGGCCCGGATGTCCCCTGAGCGCCAGCGCGCCGGCAACGAGCTGATCGACGGGCTCATGGAGGAGCTGGACGGCGCCCTCGACCAGGTCGCCTCCCTCGACGAGGACCGGATCCTCCGCTCCTTCCTGACCGTCATCAAGGCCACCCTGCGGACCAACTTCTTCCAGAAGTCCGACGACGGCACGCCGCACGCGTACGTGTCGATGAAGTTCGACCCGCAGGCGATCCCCGACCTCCCCGCGCCCCGCCCGGCGTACGAGATCTGGGTGTACTCGCCGCGCGTCGAGGGCGTGCACCTGCGCTTCGGCAAGGTCGCGCGAGGCGGTCTGCGCTGGTCCGACCGGCGCGAGGACTTCCGTACCGAGATCCTCGGCCTGGTGAAGGCGCAGATGGTGAAGAACACCGTCATCGTGCCCGTCGGCGCCAAGGGCGGCTTCGTCGCCAAGCAGCTCCCGGACCCGTCCGTGGACCGTGACGCCTGGCTGGCCGAGGGCATCGCCTCCTACCGGACGTTCATCTCGGCCCTGCTGGACATCACCGACAACCTCGTCGCCGGCGAGGTCGTGCCCCCGGTCGACGTCGTCCGCCACGACGAGGACGACACCTACCTCGTCGTCGCCGCCGACAAGGGCACCGCGACCTTCTCCGACATCGCCAACGAGGTCGCCGTCGCCTACGGCTTCTGGCTCGGCGACGCCTTCGCCTCGGGCGGCTCGGCCGGCTACGACCACAAGGGCATGGGCATCACCGCCCGCGGCGCCTGGGAGTCCGTCAAGCGGCACTTCCGCGAGCTCGGCCACGACACCCAGACCGAGGACTTCACCGTCGTCGGCGTCGGCGACATGTCCGGTGACGTCTTCGGCAACGGCATGCTGCTGAGCGAGCACATCAGGCTCGTGGCCGCCTTCGACCACCGGCACATCTTCATCGACCCGAACCCGGACGCGGCCGTCTCGTACGCCGAGCGGCGCCGTCTCTTCGAGCTGCCCCGCAGCTCCTGGGCCGACTACAAGGCGGAGCTGCTCTCGCCGGGCGGTGGCATCCACCCCCGTACCGCCAAGTCGATCCCGGTCAACGCGCACATGCGGGCGGCCCTCGGCATCGAGTCCGGCATCACCAAGATGACCCCGGCCGAGCTGATGAAGGCGATCCTCCACGCCCCCGTCGACCTGCTGTGGAACGGCGGCATCGGTACGTACGTGAAGTCGTCCGCCGAGACCCACGCGGACGTCGGCGACAAGGCGAACGACGCCATCCGCGTCAACGGCGAGGACCTGCGGGTCAAGGTCGTCGGCGAGGGCGGCAACCTCGGTCTCACCCAGCTCGGCCGGATCGAGTTCGCCCGCAGGGGCGGCCCCGACGGCGAGGGCGGCAAGGTCAACACCGACGCCATCGACAACAGCGCCGGTGTGGACACCTCCGACCACGAGGTCAACATCAAGATCCTGCTCAACGGGCTCGTCACCGAAGGCGACATGACCGTCAAGCAGCGCAACAAGATCCTCGCGGAGATGACCGACGAGGTCGGCGCCCTGGTCCTGCGCAACAACTACGCGCAGAACGTGGCCCTGGCCAACGCGGTCGCCCAGTCGCCGTCCCTGCTCCACGCCCACCAGCGGTTCATGCGCCGACTGGGCCGCGACGGACACCTCGACCGGTCGCTGGAGTTCCTGCCCAACGACCGGCAGATCCGCGAGCTGCTCAACGCCGGCAAGGGCCTGAGCCAGCCGGAGCTCGCCGTCCTCCTCGCGTACACCAAGATCACGGTGGCCGACGAGCTGATCGGCACCGGCCTGCCGGACGACCCGTACCTGCGGGGGCTGCTCCACGAGTACTTCCCGACGCTGCTGCGCGAGCAGTTCCCCGAGGCGATCGACGCGCACGCGCTGCGCCGGGAGATCATCACCACGGTCCTGGTCAACGACACCGTCAACAGCGGTGGCTCCACCTTCCTGCACCGCCTCCGCGAGGAGACCGGCGCGTCGATCGAGGAGATCGTCCGCGCGCAGACCGCCGCCCGCGCGATCTTCCGGCTCGGCGAGGTCTGGGACGCCGTCGAGGCGCTCGACAACCAGGTGCCGGCCGAGTTCCAGACGCGGATGCGGCTGCACTCCCGCCGACTGGTCGAGCGCGGTACGCGCTGGCTGCTCGGCAACCGGCCGCAGCCGCTCCAGCTCGCGGAGACGATCGACTTCTTCGGCGAGCGCGTCGAGCGGGTCTGGGGCGAACTGCCCCAGCTGCTGCGCGGCGCGGACCTGGAGTGGTACCAGTCGATCCTGGCGGAGCTGACGGCCGTGGGCGTCCCGGAGGAGCTCGCGCTGCGGGTCGCCGGGTTCTCCTCCGCCTTCCCGACCCTCGACATCGTCGCGATCGCGGACCGCACGGCCAAGGACCCGATGGCGGTCGCCGAGGTCTACTACGACCTGGCCGACCGGCTGCGGATCACCCAGCTCATGGACCGGATCATCGAGCTGCCGCGCGAGGACCGCTGGCAGTCGATGGCCCGCGCCTCCATCCGCGAGGACCTGTTCGCCGCGCACGCCGCTCTGACGGCGGACGTGCTGTCGGCGGGCAACGGCACCTCGACGCCGGAGGAGCGGTTCAAGGCCTGGGAGCAGAAGAACGCGGCGATCCTGGGCCGGGCGCGCACGACACTGGAGGAGATCCAGAGCTCGGAGACGTTCGACCTGGCCAACCTGTCGGTGGCGATGCGGACGATGCGCCAGCTGCTGCGGACGCACAGCTGAGCGAGCTGACGACTGCTGAGTGAGAGGGCCCCGCCGGACTTCCGGCGGGGCCCTCTCACTCGTCGGGGGTGGCGACCTCACTCGTCGGGGGTCGCGACGGACGCGGTCCACAGGCGCCGGGCGGCCAGCAGCGCCGCCGCCAGCAGCAGCGCGTTACGGGCGACCATGATCAGCAGACCCGGCCAGGTGCCGGCCACCACCTCGTCGTACAGGACCGGGTACGCGAGGGAGCTGAGCGCCGCCGCCGGGAGGAGGAGCACCGCCACCGGGCGCATGACGCTCTCCCGGCAGGTGAGGCAGACGGCGACGAGGCCGAGCAGCCAGACCATGTACTGGGGGCTGATCACCCGGCTGGTGACGGTGAACAGCAGCACGGCCGCCAGCGCCGCGTCCAGCGGCGTGGCCACCGTCCAGGTGCGCGCCCGCAGCCGCCACATCAGCAGCCAGACGAAGGCCAGGACCGTCAGCAGCAGCGCGAACCAGCCCAGGCTGGAGACGTACGGGCCGACGTACTCGAACGCGCCGTAGCGGTACTCCACCGTTCCCGGCCAGCCGCCCGTCGCTCTGGCCACCGCCAGGGCGGTGCCGCCGAGCGACTCGATCTGGATGCCCCGGCCGCCCTGCTGGCGCAGGAAGTCGAGGGAGTGGGAGAAGCAGAGGGCGAGGGTGGCGAGCAGGGCCGCCGCGGTGACGGCGGCGGACACCCAGGCGTCCCGGGTGGTACGGCCCCGGGGCGTGCCGATCAGCGTCAGGGCCGGCCACACCTTGACCAGTGCGCCGACCGCGGCGAGCGCCCCGCCGAGGAGACGGCCCGCGGTGAGGCGGGACCTCAGGGCGAGGAGGGCGAGGACGGCGAGGGCGGTGGCCTGGACGTCGTACCGGGCGAGGGGGATGTGCAGGAGCAGCGGCAGCCCGCAGACCCAGACCCAGGCGCCGTGCGTGAGGCGGTCGCTGTCGGCGCGGGCGAGGGCGAGGGCCACGACGGCGTCGGCGAGGAGGGTGAGGGCGACGAAGGCCTGGAAGTACGTGAGCCAGGGCAGGATGCCGGGCGACATGATGACGAGACCGGCGCCGGGCGGGTACTGCCAGGTGACGTCGCCGACCGGGAAGGTGCCGTGCGCGAACTGCTGGTACCAGTACTGGTAGAGCACGTGGACCTCGCGGCCCACACCGCCGACGCCCAGGCTGTCGCGCAGGAGCAGCAGCAGCATGCCCACACGGGTGACCGTCCAGACACCGGCGAGGGCGAGCTGGGGCCCGCGGCCGACCGCGACGAAGGTGGCCGCCGTGAACGTCTCCGACTCGAAGGGGGACCCGGTGAGCGCGGGCGGCGCGGGCGCGCACGGGATCGGCGGCGCGGCCTCGTCGTCCGTGCCGGTCCCGGTGCCGGCACCGATGCCGGGGTCACCCGGGGTGCCTGGATCGCCGTCGGGTGAGGGCTGGGGGGTGCGGTTTCGATGCGTGGTCATCGAAACCGCACTCTATTGCGGTTGGGGGGATTTGCCCCATTTTTATCCCCCCGTCCTGGTGACTCCCCGTACGCCGCCACGGCCACCGGTCCGCTCCGCAGCGATCTGCGGGCCCTCGTACCCGTACCGCCCGCGCCCCTGCCTACTTCACCGCGCCCGCCATCACGCCCGAGACGAACTGGCGCTGGAAGGCGAAGAAGACGGCCAGCGGGATCACCATCGAGACGAACGCGCCCGGCGCCAGTACGTCGATGTTGTTGCCGAACTGGCGTACCTGCTGCTGCAGCGCGACCGTGATCGGCGGGGACTCGGAGTCCGCGAAGATCAGCGCGACCAGCATGTCGTTCCACACCCACAGGAACTGGAAGATGCCGAGCGAGGCGATCGCCGGCGCGCCCAGGGGCATCACGACCCGGGTGAAGAGCCGGATCTCGCCCGCCCCGTCCAGCCGGGCCGCTTCGAGCAGCTCCTTCGGGATCTCCGCGAAGAAGTTCCGCAGCAGGAAGATCGCGAAGGGCAGTCCGAACGCGGTGTGGAAGAGGACGACCCCCAGCGTCGTCTCGAAGATCCCGATCGTGCCGAACAGTTTCGACACCGGCACGAGCGCGACCTGCACCGGGACCACGAGAAGGCCGACGACGACCAGGAACCACCAGTCCCGACCGGGGAAGTCCAGCCAGGCGAAGGCGTACCCGGCGAGCGAGCCGATGACGACGACCAGGACGGTCGCCGGGACGGTGATCAGGACGGTGGAGAGCAGCGAGCCCGTGATGGTCTCGTTGGTGAGGAGGTTGGCGTAGTTCTCGGTGGTGAGCTGCGCCGGGGCGGTGAAGACCTGCCACCAGCCGCTCTCGCTGATGTCGGAGGGGGAGCGGAGCGACGACAGCAGCAGCCCCACCGTCGGCATCAGCCAGAAGAGCCCGACGAGGACGAGGAAGATCCGCATCGCGCCCCCGCCGGTCCTGGCGGCGATCCGCGCCCCCAGGCCGCCGTCTCGATTCGACGCTGTCACCGGCGGGTCTCCCTTCGCATACGGCGGATGTTGAAGGCCATCACCGGGATCACGAGCAGCAGGAGCAGAACGGCGATGGCGGAGCCGATCCCGAGATCGGCGTCCGTGCCGAAGGACGACCTGTACAGCTGGAGCGCGAGCACGTTCGCGTCGTCCTGCGCCGAGCCCGGCGCGATGATGAACACCAGGTCGAAGACCTTGAGGACGTTGATCATCAGGGTGACGAGGACGACGGCGAGGACGGGCGCGAGGAGGGGGACCGTGATGCGGCGGAACACCTGCCATTCGTTCGCCCCGTCGACACGCGCCGCTTCGAGGAGTTCGCGCGGCACGCTCGCCAGGCCCGCGGCGATCAGCATCATCGCGAACCCGGCCCACATCCACACGTAACTGCCGATGATGGCGGGGGTGACGAGGGAGGGGCCGAGCCACTCGACGCCGTTGTACTGCTCCCGGAAGTTGCTCGAGGGCAGCCGCAGGACCGATCCGTCGGCGGCGGCCGGGAGGCTGAACGTGCCGTCGGCGGCGGCCGTGGTGCTCGCGACGACCCGGCCGTCCTTCACCGCCTCGATGCGCAGCCCCTTGAGGCCGAGCTCCGTCGGGTCGACGGCGTTCGGCTTCCCGCCCCCGCCCCTGGTGAAGTCCAGCCAGGCCGTGCCGGAGATCCCGCCGGCCGCGGGCGCTGGACCGGCGGTGGGCGCCGGCCTGGCGCCCTGCGGCATCTGCGCCGGCGGGACGCCGATCAGCGGGAGCCGCGCGACCTCCCCCGCACGGACCGGGGCCTCGGTGACGAACCCGCCGTCGCCCGATGCCTTGAGCGGGTGGATCGGGAGCGGGCGCGCCCGGGGGAAGACGGACGACTCGGCGAACGTGTCGTGGACGCCGACCCAGACCGCGTTGGCGATCCCGCGGTCCGGATCCTGCTCGTACACCAGCCGGAAGATGATGCCGGCGGCGAGCATCGAGATCGCCATGGGCATGAAGACGATCAGCTTGAACGCCGTGCCCCAGCGCACCCGCTCGGTCAGGACCGCGAAGATCAGTCCGAGGACGGTCGCGACGGCAGGGGCGACAACCACCCAGATGGCGTTGTTCTTGACGGCCGTGAGGATGGTGTCGTCGGTGAAGAGCTCGATGTAGTTGTCGAGGCCGGCGAAGGAGGTCCCGGACTTGTCGAAGAAGGACCGCTGGACGGAGTACCCGATCGGGTAGACGACGAGCGCACCGAGCAGCAGCAGGGCGGGGAGGAGGAACCCCGCCGCCACTGCCTTACGGGTGCCGGTGACGCTCTTGTGCGGAGTGCGGGGCGTGTCCTGCCCGCCTATGCGCGGCACCGATGCCATGGCGGCGGCTCAGCTCTTGTACGCCTTGGCCGCGTCGGCCTCCAGCCGTGCCTGGATACCGGCGATGTCCTTCGGGTTCTTCAGGAAGTCCTGGAGCGCCTTCCACTCGCCCTTGCCGGGGGTCCCGCCGAACGACTGGGGCATCTGGTCCGACATGTCGAAGCGGAAGTCGTCGCCGGCGTCGATCAGCGCCTTGGCGATCTCCCGCTGGACGTCGTTCGGGTACGCCGCCAGGTCCAGGTTCTTGTTGGGGGAGAGGAACCCGCCCGCTCCCGCCCAGATCCTCGCCGCGTCCGGGGAGGCGAGGAAGGTCAGCAGCGCCTGGGCGCCTTTGGTGTCCTTCAGCGCCACCGCCGCGTCGCCGGCCGTCACCACCGGGGACTCCCCGCCGTCCTCCACGGCCGGGAACGGGAACACCTTCGCGTCCTTGCCGATCTCGGCATCGGTCTGCGCGATGTTGATGGCGGCGAAGTCGCCCTCGAACACCATCGCGCCCTTGGGCTGTTCACCGCCGGTGAAGGTCTGGGTGACCGACGCGGGGAACTCGGTCTGCAGCGCGCCGTCCGCGCCGCCCGCGATCAAGTTCGGCTTGCCGAACAGCTCGCCGAGCGTGGTCAGGGCCCGGGTGACGGACGGATCCGTCCACTTGATCTTGTGCTGGGCCAGCTGGTCGTACTTCTCGGGCCCGGCCTGGGACAGATAGACGTTCTCGAACCAGTCGGTCAGGGTCCAGCCGTCCGCGCCGCCCACCGAGACGGGGGTGACGCCGGAGGCCGAGATGGTCTCGGCGGTGGCGAGGAAGTCCTTCCACGTCTTGGGCTCGGACACGCCGGCGTTCTCGAAGACGGCGTTGTTGTACCAGATCAGGGACTTGTTGGCGGCCTTGAAGTAGACGCCGTACTGCGTGCCGTCGACCGCGCCGAGGTCCTGCCAGCCCTTCGAGTAGTTCTTGGCGAGCTGGGCCTTGGCCTCCGGCCCGACCGGCTTGATCCACTTCTGGGCGGCGGCCTGGTGGATGGCCCCCACCTGGGGCAGCATCGCCACGTCCGGCGGGGCACCGCCCGCGATCTTCGTACCGAGGAAGTTCACGATCGGGTCCTGGGCGGGCACGAAGGTGACCGTGGCGCCGGTGCGCTTCTCGAACTCCTTCAGGACCTTGGTGAAGTTCTCCTGCTCGGGGCCGGTCCACACGGCGGCGACCTGGATCCTCTCGCCCTTCAGGGAGGGGAGGGAGACCGATTCCCCGCCGGTGCTGGTGGGCCCGGCCGGGGGGCCAGGGTCCTTGGCGCCGTCGGTGCCGCAACCCGCGAGGGTGAGTGCGGTGACGGCGGTGAGGGAGGTGATCGCCGCCGCGGCCCTGCTGGTACGAAGAGTTGTACGCGCTGTACGCATGACTGCCCCGTCTCTCCTGTGCCCGTGCTCGTCCCGTGCTCGTGCCAGTGCGCACAGGTCTACGCCGGGTGGTGGGGCCCCGCAATACCGCCTCCCGCGCCGGACGGGAGATCGTGATGGGCTCGTGACGTGTGGTCAGAGGCGATCGGCGGGGGTCAGGGGTGGACGGCGGGGGTGAGGGGAGCCGCCGGGGTGGCGTCGACGGAGCGGGCCGCGCGGTCGAGAGCGCTCGCGAGGAGTGCCAGATCGGTCGGGCCGTTGCCGAGCTCGCGCACGGGTCTGCGGGTGGGCGGATCGCCCATCCGCTCCCACTCCAGTGGGACGACGGTCGGCCGCAGCGTCGCCGTCCGGGGAATGCGTCCGGTGACCCGGCCGGACTGGAACGGTGTCACCCGGCCGTCCGGGTGACCGAGCCGTCCTCGGCCGGGCGCCGGTTCGTCGGGGCCGGGCGCGGCGGGCGGAGCGTCGAGCACGATCCGCAGCCGGGCGCCGTGGGCCAGCTCCGTGTCCGCCGTCCGGTCCGGGCGGGCCGAGGCCGCGATCAGGTGCACCCCGAGGCGGGCGCCGCCTCGGGCCACGGCTTCGAGGGCCCGTACGACGGACCCGGCGGCGGGCCGCCCCGACGCCCCGAGCGCCGGGGCCACGAGCGCGTCGAAGTCGTCCACCAGCACGACGAGCCGGGGCAGCGGGCCGCCGGGCCCCGTCTCGCTCGCGCCGCCCTCGGCAGGCTCCCGGGCGGCCGCGTCGCCGTATGCCTCGGGCTCCCCACCGGGACGCGGCAGGCGGCGGTCGGAGAGGGTGCCGTCCGCGCCGGGGTAGGGGGTGCGCCGGCTGGGGCGGTCGGAGAGCGAGCCGTCCGCGCCGGGGTAGGGCGTGCGTCCGCTGGGGCGGTCGGAGGGCTCCGAGCCGGTTCCGGTACGCCGGACGCGTCCCGCGGCACCGTCGCCGGGCCCGGTGTCGGCGCGCCGCGGCAGCCGCCCGCTGGGGCGGTCGGAGAGCTCGGAACCGTTAGTCCGGGAGGCGCCGCCGCCGGGACGGCCCGCGCGCTCGTCCAGGCCCGCGCGCTCGTCCCGCGCCGGGCCGGCGCCCGTGCCGGGGCGGTCGCCGACCGGGCCCTCGTCCGTGCGCAGCGTCCGGCCGCTGGGGTGGTGGGCCAGGTCTTCAGGGCCGATGCGCAGGGTCCGGCCGCTCAGGCGGTCACCGAGGGCGTCGTCGGTGGGGCGGTGGGGCCGGGAGCCCTCGTCGGTCGGGCGGTGGACGCGTCCGGGGTCACCGGTCGGCCGATGGGCCCGGCCGGTGTCGTCGGTGGGGCGGTGGACGCGGCCGGTCGGGGGGTCGGTGCGGAAGGCGTCACCGGCGCGGGCGTCGGGGACACGAGCCGTCGCCCGGGCGACCGGCGCCATGCTCTCCGCCGGGCTCGGTCCGCGCTGGCCGATCAGACGGTCCTGCGCCGGACGACGGGTGGCCGTCCGGCGGTCACCGAAGTGACCGTCGCCCAGCAGCTCAGCGCGTCGCTTCAGTTCGGCTCCCAGCGCCTGGGCGAACTCGCGCATCCGTACCGGGTCGGAGGCGACCAGGTGCTCGGTGACATGGGGCAGCTCCGTACAGGCGGCCAGTCCCTCGCCCCGCTCGCCGCCCGCGCCGTCCACCAGCAGCAGCCCCAGGCGGTCGGGCCGCCCTCCGGCCGCGAGGGAGGCGGCGATCGACCGCAGCAGCTCCGTGCGGCCGCTGCCGGCCGGGCCCTCGATCAGCAGGTGCGGCCCCTCCTCGGTCAGATCAACCGAGACCGGTCCGCGCGGACCCGCGCCGAGCACGACCGTCCCGTCCCCGGCCGACGCCCAGCGGGCCAGCAGCGAGGCCGGGGTCGCCCGGGCGAGACCGAGTTCGTCGAGCAGCCGGGCGGACCGGGGCAGAGCCGCCGACGCAGCCCGGCCGCGGGGTGAGGCACCTTCCGTACGCAAGGGGGCCAGAGCCCGGCCGAAGCGCTCCGCCCAGGCGACGGAGACCGCGTCCACCACCCCGACCGTGCCGTGGCCCGCGGCCCGGCCGCCCGCCGTACGCAGCAGCCGCAGCGCCGTCGCCACATCGCCGCTCAACAGGGCGACCGCCCCGCATTCGCGGAAGGCGAGGGAGGCCGCGCACGCGCTCTCATAGGTCGCCGACACCGGTGACACCGGCGAGGCGGCCGGGGCCTCCGCGAGACAGATCAGATGGATGCCGGCGGCGGCCCCCGCACCGGCGAGCCGCGCGGTCGTCTCGCGCAGCGCCGCCGAACCGGGGTCCCCGTCCACGATCACCACCGTCGCCGGACCTTCGTGGCGCGCGGCGGCCTCGGCGACGGCCGAGCGGTCGGCGCTCGGCCAGCCGGGCCCCAGCGGCCCGTCGTCGAGCCGGCGGGTGAGCTCGGCCGTACGGGCGTCGGCCTGTTCGCGGTCGTACGCGAGGAGCAGCCGGCAGTCCTGACCGTGTGCCGGCCGCAGGTGCGGGAGCCAGCCGAGCCAGCCCCAGGCGCGGCGCCGCTCATCGAGGGAGCGGTTGCGGTCCGCGCTGATCAGTACGATCTCCAGCTCGGAGGGGGAGTGCAGGGCGGCGAGCTGCGCCACGACGGAGCGGGCGAGCCCGGCGAGCCGCTTCCCGGGCCCGGCGAGGCCGAGTGAGCCGGCCTCGCGCAGCCCGACGGTGACCGGCACCCCGGACAGCTCGGCCCGGTCGGTCGTGCCGAGCCGGACCACCAGTGACTCGGGATGGCCGGGACCGCGCTCCCAGAGCCGGGGGCCCGGTCCGAGAGCGGTCAGCAGGACGGCGGCCGGATCGGGCCAGGTCTCGGCGGCAGGCGCCGGTCCTGAGGCGATCCTGTCCGGATCGGCCGCGCCGACGGCTCCGGAGGCGGCCCCGGCGTCCGCTCCCGGCGGCTCGCCCTTGCCGCCGGTGAGCCGCCGCGCCCACGCCCCTATCCCGCGCTTGCCGCGTCCCTGCGGAGGGGCGGGGGACTGTCGGCGGGTCCTGCTGTGGCCCTCCCCCTCCCCGTGCACCGCCTCCTCGGCGCGCGCGTGGCCGTGCGAGCCCCCGTGCGTGGCGTCCTCGTCGGGACGGGAGGGGGCGTGGTGGGGCCCGTGGCCGCCGCGCGCGTAGGCGTGGGCGCCGTCGTTCCCGGGTTCGTACGGGCCGGTGCGGTGGTGGGTGTGCGTGCCGTGGGGGCCGTGTGCCGGGGCGGTGGAGTGCTGCCCACGGTCCGGGGCGCTCCCGCCCCCCGAGTCGGTGCCGTGCCCGGAGCCGCCCTTCCCGGCAACGCCGCCTGGGCCGTACGCCTGACCGCTGCCGCTGCCGCTGCCGCTGCCGGTGCCGGTGCCTGCGCCCTGCCCGTACGTATGTCCTGTGCCGTGCCCGGAGCCGGCACCCGCGCCTTGCGCCTGGCCGCTGCGGGGCCCGGCGCCGGTCGCCGCCGTGTCCGACCCGAGCCCGCCGTCGCGCCCTGGGCCCGCCCCGTGCCCCCGACCGCTGCCGGCGCCCGCGCCGGAGTCCGCCCCGGCGGCCACCCGCTCGCCGCCCGAGGCGGAATCCGTCCCCGCGGCCACCCGGAGGTGCCCCTCGCCGTCCGGGGTCGTCGGCAGGGAGTCCGTGCCGACGGGGCCGGGCGTGAGGCGCAGGGCGGACTCGCCGAGGCGCAGGAGGGCGCCGGGGAGCAGGCGGACCGGGCGGACGCCCACCGGGGCGCCGTCCAGCGTCGTGCCGTTCGTGGAACCGAGATCGGCGACCGTGACCCGGCCGTCGTCGCCGACCGTCACCGTGCAGTGCACCCGGGAGACGTCCGGGTCGTCGAGCGGGACGTCCGCGTCCAGGGAGCGGCCGACCCTGATCGGGCCGCCGTGCAGCAGATGCACCCCGCCGGCGTCCGGGCCCGCGACCACGTGGAGCCGGGCCGCGGCGTCCTCACCGAGCCGGTCGTCCTCGCCGGGCACCTGGAGCGTGAGCACGGCGCCGTCGACCAGCGGAGGCTCGCCGAGCGCGCAGCGGCGGGAGTCGAGCCGCTCCCGGCCGGCGTAGAGCACGGTCGTGCCGGAGGTGGAACCGTCCGGGCCGGAGACGGCCGCGGCCAGACCGGAGGCCACGGCGGCCAGCGCCGTCCCCGCCGGAGCGGTGACGAGCACGTCGCAGGCGCGCCCCGAGCCGTGGCCGGCGTGCGGCGCGAGGACGGTCAGCCGGATCTGCATCGCCGTCAGCGGTCCCTTCTGCGCGTGTGCCCGGCAGGGGAACCGCCCTGTGTCCTCCCCCGCCCCGCACGGACGCGTCGTCCGGTACAGGTCGGCACGGCGCGGGGCTCCCGTCCCCTCGATGCGACGTGCTGTGTGCATCCTCGCACCTGCCACCGACAACCCGCCCGCGGGTCGCCACCAAGTGATCTTGAATGGTCGGCTGTGGACGCAAAAGTGCCTGGTTGGGCACGCCTGGCGTCGCTTCCCGCAACCTCCGGTACGACTGCCGCGTCTTGTTTTCGGACAAGTCCGGCGCCGGAATCGGCCGTCCGTGATCGACCGGTGACCCGTTCGGCGGCACTAAAGTGGGTTGGACACCCGGACGGGTCACAACAGATGACAGGGACCCGGGACCCCCCAGGACCACGATCAGCAGGGAGCGCGTGACGTGCGGCCAATCGGCAGCAAGTACCTGCTCGAGGAGCCGCTCGGCCGCGGCGCCACGGGCACCGTCTGGCGAGCCCGCCAGCGGGAGACGGCGGGCGCCGAGGCCGCCGTGCCGGGCCAGCCCGGAGAGACCGTCGCGATCAAGGTCCTCAAGGAGGAGCTGGCCAACGACGCGGACATCGTGATGCGCTTCCTGCGCGAGCGGTCCGTGCTGCTCCGGCTCACCCACCCCAACATCGTGCGCACCCGCGACCTCGTCGTGGAGGGCGACGTCCTCGCCCTGGTCATGGATCTCGTCGAGGGCCCCGACCTGCACCGCTACATCCGCGAGAACGGTCCCCTCACCCCGGTCGCCGCGAGCCTGCTCACCGCGCAGATCGCCGACGCCCTCGCCGCCAGCCACGCCGACGGCGTCGTCCACCGCGACCTCAAGCCCGCCAACGTCCTGCTCGCCGAGCGCGACGGCCGGATGCACCCGATGCTCACCGACTTCGGTATCGCGCGCCTGGCCGACTCCCCGGGCCTGACCCGTACGCACGAGTTCGTCGGCACGCCCGCGTACGTCGCGCCGGAGTCCGCGGAGGGCCGCCCGCAGACCTCCGCCGTCGACATCTACGGCGCGGGCATCCTGCTGTACGAGCTGGTCACCGGCCGTCCCCCGTTCGCGGGCGGCACGGCCCTGGAGGTCCTGCACCGGCACCTCAGCGAGGACCCTCGCCGCCCCTCGACCGTCCCGGGGCCCCTGTGGACGGTCATAGAGCGCTGCCTCAGCAAGAACCCGGACCAGCGGCCCAGCGCCGAGAACCTGGCCCGTGCGCTGCGTACGGTCGCGGCCGGCATCGGCGTGCACGCCACAGCCGCGCAGATCGAGGCCGCCGAGGGGGTCGGCGCCCTGCTCGCCCCGGACCCGGCCCCCGCGCCCGTCCCGGAGACGCCCGGCGCGGCCGACCCGACCCAGGTACTGCCCAGCGGTGGCGGGGCGCACCGGTACGACCCGGCCGCCGCGACCAGCGTCATGCCGACCAGCGGCCCCGCCGGCGGCGGCGCCGACCCGACCGCGGTCATGCCTCCCGTACCGCCGCAGCCCCCGCAGGGCCCGCCGAGCGACGAGCCGCACCCCTGGCAGAGCCAGCTGCGCGCCGCCCGCGACCGCAACGAGCAGACGCAGGTGCAGTACCTGGACCCCAGCCAGGACCCGCTGCGCCGGCGCCCCCAGCGCCAGCCGCAGCCGTACGCGCCCCAGCCGCCCCACCCCCAGCAGCAGCCGCCGAGGCCGCCGCAGCGGCAGCAGTACGCGCCGCAGCAGCCGCCTCCGCAGCCCCCGCAGCAGCAGTACGCGCCGCCCCAGCAGCAGTACCGCCCCCCGCAGCCGCCGCCGCAGGCGCCGGCCCCGCGCGAGCCGCGTCCGCCGCGCCAGCGCAGCGCTAACCCGATGCGGATCCCGGGCCTCGGCTGCCTCAAGGGCTGTCTGTTCACGGTCGTGCTGTTCGTGATCGCCGGCTGGCTCATCTGGGAGCTGACCCCGCTCCAGGACTGGGTCGCCGAGGGCAAGGGCTACTGGCAGGCGATCGGGGACATGATCTCCTCCGTCTCCACGTGGGTCTCCGAGATCGGCAGCACCGAGGGTGGTACCACTACCGGCGGTACGGGGCAGTAGTACCGCCGATTTATCGACTTCCGAGGGGTGATTTCCCCTCGGAAGTGACGACCAGCGCCCGTGGACGCGTAACTTTGTCGCGACCCCAGCCGCTGAGGGAGCAGTCTTGGCACGGAATATCGGCAGCCGCTACACGGCCCACCAGATCCTCGGGCGGGGCAGCGCCGGCACGGTGTGGCTCGGCGAGGGCCCCGAGGGCCCCGTCGCCATCAAGCTGCTGCGCGAGGACCTGGCCTCGGACCAGGAGCTCGTCGGCCGCTTCGTCCAGGAGCGCACGGCCCTGCTCGGTCTCGACCACCCCCGGGTGGTCTCCGTCCGCGACCTCGTCGTCGACGGGAACGACCTCGCCCTCGTGATGGACCTGGTCCGCGGCACCGACCTGCGTACCCGCCTCGACCGGGAACGGAGGCTCGCCCCCGAGGCGGCCGTCGCGATCGTCGCGGACGTCGCCGACGGACTGGCGGCCGCGCACCGCGCCGGAGTCGTCCACCGGGACGTCAAGCCCGAGAACATCCTCCTCGACATGGAGGGACCGCTCGGCCCCGGCGGCGCCCATCCGGCGCTGCTGACCGACTTCGGCGTCGCCAAGCTGATCGACACCCCCGGCCGCACCAAGGCGACCCGGATCATCGGTACGCCGGACTATCTGGCCCCCGAGATCGTCGAGGGCCTGCCACCGCGCGCGGCGGTCGACATCTACGCCCTCGCCACCGTCCTGTACGAGCTCCTCGCCGGGTTCACGCCCTTCGGCGGCGGGCACCCGGGCGCGGTGCTGCGCCGGCATGTCACGGAGACGGTCGTGCCGCTGCCCGGCATCCCCGAGGAGCTGTGGCAGCTGATCGTCCAGTGCCTGGCCAAGGCCCCGGCCTCCCGCCTGCGCGCCTCGGAGCTGGGCGCCCGGCTGCGGGACGTCCTGCCGATGCTCGCCGGCATCCCGCCGCTCGACGTGGACGAGCCGGACGCCGAGCCGGCCGCGGAGCCGCAGGAGGAGGACCCGTACCCGACCGGCGGGCCGGCAGGCGGTCCGGCTCCGCGCCGCGCCGCCGTCCCGCTGGTCCCGGGCGCCTCACCGGACTCCAACCGGGACACCCACACCTCCATGCGGGTCCCCGCCCCCGACGAACTCTCCGGCGGCCCCCTGGGCACCGCACGCGCCCCCCGCCCGGCGGGCACCCGGCGCCCCGGCTCGGCCCGGCACAAGGCGGAGGCGGTCCGCAAGCGCCGCGTCACCCTCTCCGTGGCCGCTGTGGTTCTCGCCGGTGCCCTGGCGGCGGGCGGCTATCTGGCGACCGCCGGCGACACCGACATCCCGCCGCAGGACTCCGAGACGTCCTCACGGCCCTGAAGCCGGGGGCCGGGGACGCGCGGCGAGCCGTTACGCTGGACGCGTGGCAGTCGTCGATGTATCCGAAGAGCTGAAGTCCCTCTCCTCGACCATGGGGTCGATCGAGGCCGTCCTGGACCTCGAGAAGTTGAGGGCAGACATCGCCGTGCTCGAAGAGCAGGCCGCGGCCCCGTCCCTCTGGGACGACCCGGAGGCGGCGCAGAAGATCACCAGCAAGCTTTCGCACCTCCAGGCCGAGGTCCGCAAGGCCGAGGCCCTGCGCAGCCGGATCGACGACCTCGCGGTGCTCTTCGAGCTCGCCGAGGAGATGGACGACCAGGACACGCGCACCGAGGCCGAGGCGGAGCTCGTCTCGGTCCGCAAGGCGCTGGACGAGATGGAAGTCCGCACGCTGCTGTCCGGCGAGTACGACGAGCGTGAGGCGCTCGTCAACATCCGCGCCGAGGCCGGCGGCGTCGACGCCGCCGACTTCGCCGAGCAGCTCCAGCGCATGTACCTGCGCTGGGCCGAGCGGCACGGCTACGGCACGGAGGTCTACGAAACCTCGTACGCCGAAGAGGCCGGCATCAAGTCGACCACCTTCGTGGTCAAGGCCCCGTACGCCTACGGCACGCTCTCCGTCGAGCAGGGCACGCACCGCCTGGTGCGCATCTCCCCCTTCGACAACCAGGGCCGCCGCCAGACGTCCTTCGCCGGCGTCGAGATCCTCCCGGTCGTGGAGTCCTCCGACCACGTCGAGATCGACGAGTCCGAGCTGCGCGTGGACGTCTACCGCGCCTCGGGCCCGGGCGGCCAGGGCGTCAACACGACCGACTCGGCGGTGCGTATCACGCACCTCCCCACCGGCATCGTGGTCTCCTGCCAGAACGAGCGCTCCCAGATCCAGAACAAGGCGAGCGCGATGAACGTCCTCCAGGCCAAGCTCCTCGAGCGCCAGCGCCAGGAGGAGCGCGCCAAGATGGACGCCCTGAAGGGCGACGGCGGCAGCTCCTGGGGCAACCAGATGCGCTCGTACGTCCTCCACCCGTACCAGATGGTCAAGGACCTCCGTACGGACTTCGAGGTCGGCAATCCGCAGGCGGTCCTGGACGGCGAGATCGACGGCTTCCTCGAGGCCGGCATCCGCTGGCGCAAGCAGCAGGAGAAGTAGCCGGGTTCGGCTTCACGACGCCCGGGTCCCGCACTTCGTGTGTGCGGGGCCCGGGCGCCGCCGTTCCGTCTGACGGGCGCACAGTCGGCTTGTGACGACCGGGCGTTGATTCGCGGGCGCAAGCGGAAACCGGGTCAGGCGGGCGCTTTGTCGACAAGGGAACTGCCGCGAGGGAGGCGGAAGTTCCGCGTTTACGTCACAGTTGCATCCCCGCATGGCGGGCAACTCGTGATCTTTCAGACATCGCACGCGCAACGACCTTGACGCGTTTGCGGAAAGTCGGGAGGGTGGCGCTTGGCATGCGCATATCTGGGGCGTGTGTGAACGGGGGCCGGTCCAGTCATGACGCCGCTCCTGCTGCCCGCGGCCCCGAGCGCTGCTCCATGACGAGATTGAGCTACTGGGGGTAGCAGCCAGATGACGAAGAAGACGCGCGTTCGCCTCGCGCGCATCGCGGCCGGCACGGTGATCGTCGCCGGCGCGTCCCTGACCGCCGCGGGCGCCGCACAGGCGGTCAACGCGGACATCGAGGTCGGTCCGCTGAGCATCCAGGCCCAGGTGGGCGAGGAAGAGGACCCCTGCGCGCCGGGCTCCGTGTGCGAGGACCCGGACCCGCAGAACCCGAACCCGGCCGACCCGAACCCGGCGAACCCGAACCCGGCCGACCCGAATCCGGCGAACCCGAATCCGGCGAACCCGAATCCGGCGAACCCGAACCCGGCGAACCCGAACCCGGCCGACCCGAACCCGGCGAACCCGAATCCGGCGAACCCGAACCCGGCCGACCCGAATCCGGCGAACCCGAACCCGGCGAACCCGAACCCGGCCAACCCGGACCCGACCAAGCCGGACCCGCAGAACCCGAACCCGGCCAACCCGGACCCGACCAAGCCGGACCCGCAGAACCCGAACCCGGCCAACCCGAACCCGGCCAACCCGGACCCGCAGAACC
>NZ_JBSFTU010000040.1:0-15208 GCF_053591435.1 Streptomyces sp. NPDC003027 | reverse complement strand
ACCGAACCCGGCCAACCCGAACCCGGCCAACCCGGACCCGACCAAGCCGAACCCGGCCAACCCCGACCCGGCCAACCCGGGCGAGGACACCACGGGTGGTAGCGACGGCGGTTCGTCCACCGACGGTGGTGCCGGCACCTGCACCGTCGACCTCGACGGTGCCGAGTGTGTCGACAACAACCCCGACACCAACAACGCCGGCTCGCAGCCCGTCGAGCAGGGCAAGGCCAAGGAGGAGCTGGCCGAGACCGGCGCCGCCGAGACCACGTTCCTGATCATCGGTGCCGCCACGATGATCGCCGGCGGCATCGGTTTCCGGATGCTTCCGCGCCTCGTCGCCGGTGGCCGTGCCGCCGTCTGAGCGGACCGGTAGAGCATGAGGAAGGGCCGGGGGCTCACCCCCGGCCCTTTCTCCATGTCCGTCGTCGTCCGGCTCGCGTGCGTCGTGCTGACGCGGTCCGCATCGTGCCTACGCGGGTCGTACTACGCGGTCTGTAGCGCCGCGAGCAGGGCCACTCCCGCCACCAGAGCGATCAGCAGGGTCAGCAGCATCGCCGGTGACAGCCCGCCCGGCGGGCCCTCTTCCTTCAGGCGTTCCCGGTTCGCGCGGCAGACGGCGCAGCGGCCCTCCGCGACGGGGGCCGCGCAATTGGCGCACACCAGTCGGTCATAGGTCATGCGCTCTCCTCCTCCCGCACAGGGGTCCACACCGTGGTCAACGTCCGGTGGTACCCGTGCGTTCCCCCTACCACTGTGCCAGCTCGCGAGCGTTTCGGCGCGCCCCGCCGGATCGAGCCCGTTCCGCCCGGAAGGACGAAAAGGATAAAGCGCACAAGCTCGGACCGCGACTGCGCGGGCCATCCCCGTTCGCGTAAGGTCGCGCTCACCTACTCCCGGCCGACCGTGGTGCATCCGTGATCCGATTCGACAACGTCTCCAAGTCCTATCCGAAGCAGAACCGCCCCGCGCTCCGGGATGTATCCCTGGAGATCGAGAAGGGGGAGTTCGTCTTCCTCGTCGGTTCCTCCGGCTCCGGAAAGTCGACTTTCCTCCGGCTGATCCTTCGCGAGGAGCGCGCCAGCCACGGCCAGGTGCACGTCCTCGGCAAGGATCTGGCCCGGCTCTCCAACTGGAAGGTGCCGCACATGCGCCGCCAGTTGGGGACCGTCTTCCAGGACTTCCGCCTGCTGCCCAACAAGACCGTCGCCGAGAACGTGGCCTTCGCCCAGGAGGTCATCGGCAAGCCGCGCGGCGAGATCCGCAAGGCCGTCCCCCAGGTGCTCGACCTCGTCGGTCTCGGCGGCAAGGAGGACCGCATGCCGGGCGAGCTCTCGGGTGGTGAGCAGCAGCGCGTCGCCATCGCGAGGGCCTTCGTCAACCGCCCGATGCTGCTGATCGCCGACGAGCCCACCGGCAACCTCGACCCGCAGACCTCCGTCGGCATCATGAAGTTGCTCGACCGCATCAACAGGACAGGGACCACCGTCGTCATGGCGACCCACGACCAGAACATCGTCGACCAGATGCGCAAGCGCGTCATCGAGCTCGAAAAGGGCCGTCTCGTCCGCGACCAGGCGCGTGGCGTCTACGGATACCAGCACTGAGCAGGTAGGGGAACAGACACCATGCGCGCTCAGTTCGTGCTCTCCGAGATCGGCGTCGGTCTCCGGCGCAATCTCACCATGACGTTCGCCGTCATCGTCTCCGTGGCCCTCTCGCTCGCCCTGTTCGGCGGCGCGCTGCTCATGCGCGAGCAGGTCAGCACGATGAAGGACTACTGGTACGACAAGGTCAACGTCTCCATCTTCCTCTGCAACAAGAACGACGCGGCCACCTCGCCCAAGTGCGCCAAGGGCGCGGTGACCGCGCAGCAGAAGGAGCAGATCGAGGCCGATCTGAAGAAGATGGACATCGTCGAGAAGGTCATCCACGAATCGACCGACGAGGCGTACAAGCACTACAAGGAGCAGTACAGCGACACCGCCATCGCGTCCGTCATCACGCCGGACCAGATGCAGGAGTCGTTCCGGGTGAAGCTGGACGACCCGGAGAAGTACAAGGTGGTCGCCACCGCCTTCGCCGGGCGGGACGGGGTGGAGTCCGTACAGGACCAACGCAACATCCTGCAGAACCTGTTCGACCTGATGAACGGCATGAACGTCGTGGCGATCTACGTGATGGCGCTGATGCTGGTCATCGCGCTGATCCTGATCGTCAACACCGTGCGCGTCTCCGCCTTCAGCCGACGGCGTGAGACCGGCATCATGCGACTCGTCGGCGCCTCCAGCTTCTACATCCAGATGCCCTTCATCATGGAGGCGGCCTTCGCCGGCCTCCTCGGCGGTGTGGTCGCGAGCGTGATGCTGCTCGCAGGGCGGTACTTCCTGATCGACCACGGCCTGGCGCTCGCCGACAAGATGCAGCTCGTCAACTTCATCGGCTGGGACGCCGTGTTGTCGGTGCTGCCCCTGGTCCTGGTCATCGGGCTGCTGATGCCCGCGCTGGCCGCCTTCATCGCGCTGCGCAAGTACCTCAGGGTGTGAGAAGAGCCGCCTGAGTACTCCGGGCGCCGTGCGGTCAACGACCGTACGGCGCCTTTCGCTTGTCCTAGAGTGGGCGGCATGTCGGTCGGCCCCGAGTTCTGTCCGCGGCCCCGCGGAGCCTTCCGTGGGGCCGTTCTCGCGTTGGTCTTCGCCGGTGTCCTCGCCGCCGCCGCCGTCACGGACTCGCTGCCGCGGCAGGAGCCGGCGGACACCGAGCCGGCCTCGCGCCGCGCCCTCGTCGACCGCGGCGCCCTGAACCGCGCCGCCGCCGAGGCGATGGCCGACGGCAAGTCGGGCAAGCAGGCCGCCGAGGAGTTCGTCAGCCGCAGCGGTGACCGCTGGGGCGCGGTGTACGGCCCGGCGGAGTACGACGAGTTCGAGCAGGCCCTCGACGGCTCGTACACCGGCGTCGGGCTCTCCGCCCGGAGGGCGGGGGAGGGGCGCGTCGAGATCAGCCGGGTACGGGCCGGCGGGCCGGCCGCCCGGGCCGGGCTGCGGCCCGGCGACCGCCTCGTCACGCTCGACGGCCGATCCGTCGGCTCGCTCTCCGTCTCGGAGGTCGTCTCCCTGCTGCGCGGTGACGGCGTCCCCGGCTCCGCCGTCGTCCTCGGCGTGGAGCGCGGCCGCACCGCCTGGACCGCCACCCTGCGCAGGGCCAGGCTCGCCACCGAGGACGTCACCGTGCGGCGCCTGGGCGACGGGACCGTGCTGATCAAGGTGGCCGCCTTCACCAAGGGCACGGGGGAGCGGGTACGCGACGCGGTACGGCGGGCCCGGCCGGGCGCCGGGATCCTGCTGGACCTGCGCGGCAACGCCGGCGGTCTGGTCGCCGAGGCCGCGGTGGCCGCCTCCGCCTTCCTGGACGGCGGTCTTGTCGCCACGTACGACGTCGACGGGGAGCAGCGCGCGGTGTACGCCGAGAGGGGCGGGGACACCGAGCGGCCCGTGGTGGCGCTGATCGACGGGGGCACGATGAGCGCCGCCGAGCTGCTGACCGGGGCGCTGAAGGACCGGGGCCGGGCGGTCACCGTCGGCTCGCGCACCTTCGGCAAGGGCGCGGTGCAGATGCCGAGCACGCTGCCCGACGGGTCCGTCGCCGAGCTGACCGTCGGCCACTACCGCACGCCGGCCGGGCACGGCGTGGACGGCCGCGGGATCATCCCGGACCTGGCCGTGAGCGAAGGGGCCGAGGAGCGGGCGAGGACGGTATTGAGTGGCCTCGGAGGGGGGTCGTAGTGCGAAAATGGCCGCACTATGGCAAAGGGACTCGTGAACGTGCAGGGCAAGCCTGCCAAGAAGAAGGACCCTGAGAAGGGCCCCGAGCGCAAGATCATCGCGCAGAACAAGAAGGCGCGGCACGACTACCACATCATCGACACCTACGAGTGCGGTGTCGTGCTCATGGGCACCGAGGTGAAGTCGCTGCGCATGGGACGGGCGTCGCTCGTCGACGGCTTCGTCCAGATCGACGGCCACGAGGCGTGGCTGCACAACATCCACGTGCCCGAGTACACGCAGGGCAGCTGGACCAACCACTCGGCCAAGCGGAAGCGCAAGCTGCTTCTGCACCGCGCCGAGATCGACAAGCTGGAGTCGAAGGCGCAGGAGACGGGTCACACGATCGTGCCCCTCGCGCTGTACTTCCTGAACGGCCGGGTCAAGGTCGAGATCGCGCTCGCGAAGGGCAAGAAGGAGTACGACAAGCGGCAGACGCTCCGGGAGAAGCAGGACACGCGGGAGACGAGCCGCGCGATCGCGGCGGCGAAGCGGCGCCAGCGGGCGGCCCAGTCCGCGTAGGGGCGCCGGTCCGTCCGGGCCGGTGGGAATAGGCTGGCGACGGTCCCTGTTGTTCACGTACGATGGGCCCCGCACCTCACAGCGGGTGCGCGTTTTGAAAAATCAACATGGGGATGATCGGTTTCGACAGCGGATGTCGAAGCAGGGGAAGCGTGTCGAGGAAGCGGCAATGATCTCGTAAACCATATGTCGCAACCAATAATCGCCAACTCCAAGAGCGATAACTCCCGCTTCGCCCTCGCTGCCTAATTTAGGTAACGAGTAGAAGCCTCTGTGAGGAGCGTCAGCCCGGGGATGGTCCCGACCCGGATCCTGGCGTCATCTAGGGATCTAAACCTCTAGCCCCGGTCACGGGGGCCTGAGGGAAATCAAACAGTGACTGAGCCCGTCGGAGACTTGTCCGCGTGATCTCCGGGGCTGAGAAACTCGTAGCGGACTGCACACGGAGAAGCCCTGTTTCCGCACCGTTGGACGCGGGTTCGATTCCCGCCATCTCCACTCATCCCATGTGGGCAAAGGCCCCGCGGCCTCTTCGGCTGCGGGGCCTTCGTCATGTCCGGCCGATGGGCGAGCCTTCCCGGTCACGGGCGACGGCGGCCAGGCCCAGCGCCAGGGCCGCCGCCGCCGGGGGGATCAGAAAAGCGTGGGCCGTCGTCGGAGCGTGCTCGGCCGTCCAGCCGCCCACCGCCGAGCCGGCCGCGACGCCGCCGAGGAGGGCGGTCACCGCGAGGGTCATGCCCTCGTTCAAACGGCCGGGCGGGGTCAGGCGCTGGGCCAGAGCCATGCCCGTGACCATCGTCGGGGCCGTCGCCATGCCCGCCGCGAGCAGACCGGCCGCCAGGGCCGGCAGCGAACCGGTCGAGGCGCCCAGCAGCGGCAGCGTCATCAGGACGGTCATCGCGGCCAGACAGGTGCCGAGGCCGGCCGAGCGCCGTGTGCGGCCGTAGACCAGGCCCGCCGCGCACGAGCCGGCCGCCTGCAGCGCGAGCACGGGACCGGCGGCCGGGCCGTCCACATGGGCCAGCGCGACCACCTCCATCGCCCCGAAGACCGCGCCCGTGGCCAGGAAGACGCCGAGGAGCCGCGCCATGCCGGGCGCGCGCAGCGGGGAGACGGCGCCGGGAGACGAGGCGGTGGCGCGCGGCGCGACCGGGGGCTCCGTGGAGCGCTGGGCCGCGAAGATCAGCACACCGGTGAACAGCAGGATCGCGCCGACCAGCGTGCCCGCCTCCGGGAAGAGCCCCGCGCACAGGAGCGCGGCCAGCACCGGGCCCAGCATGAAGCACAGCTCGTCCGCGGCCTGCTCGAAGGCGTTCGCGGTGTGCAGGGCGGTCGGGTCGCCCGCGTGGAGATGGGCCCAGCGGGCGCGGGACATGCCTCCCGTGTTCGGTGTGGTGGCGGTCGCCGCGTACGCCACGAAGAGCGTCCAGGCCGGCGCCTCGGCGTGCACGCACAGCAGCAGGGCGAGCGAGCCGAGCGAGGCCAGCGCGGCCGCCGGGACGGCGATCCGCGCCTGCCCGTACCGGTCCACCAGCCGAGCCGTCCAAGGCGCGACCAGGGCCATGGCCGCCAGCCCCGTGGCGGTGACGGCGCCGGCGAGCGCGTACGAACCGTACGACCCGGCGATCATGATCACCGCGCTCACGCTGAACATGCCCATCGGGAGCCGGGCGATCAGATTGCCGGCCGTGAAGGCGCGGGCGCCCGGGGTGGCGAAGAGGCGGAGGTAGGGGTTGGTCCCCGCCGTGGGGCGGCGGGGCGGCCGGTCGCGGTAGCGCGGGGCGAACGCCGGGCCCGCCGGGGTGAGCGTGAGGTCGTGGTGCGGCATGCGAACAGCCTCGGGGGCGGCCGCCGGGACGGTCCAACACCTGATCCGTGGCCATTCACGCGCTCGCGTTGTTAAATGCGGGGTGGCCCCTTCCCCGTACGCGCACGACATCGAACCGCGCCTCCTGCGCGCCTTCACCGCCGTCGCCGACGAACTGCACTTCACGCGCGCCGCCGCCCGGCTCTACATCGCCCAGCAGGCGCTCAGCCGCGACATCCGGCGGCTCGAGCGGGAGTTGGGCGCCGACCTGTTCGTACGGACCACCCGGCAGGTCACGCTCACCGCGGACGGCGCGCGGCTCCTCCCGTACGCGCGCGGGGTGCTGGCGGCCTGCGACGCGCTCAGCGACGCCTTCCGGGCGGAGACCCGGCCGCTGCTCGTCGACCTCAACACCACGGGCCTGGCGAACGGCCGCGTCCTGGAGCGGGCGCGCGAACTCGCCCCCGAGCAGGAGCTGATGGCCCGTTACGAGAGCGGACTGACCGGGGCCGCGGCGCAGATCCTGGCCGGAGGTCTCGACGTGTCCTTCGGCCGGTTCGGCGGGCTCGGCCCCGCCACGCGGGCGGGGCTCGCCACGCAGTTCGTACGGTACGAGTCGATGGCGGTGCTGCTGCCCGAGGAGCACCCGCTCGCCGGCCTGGCGGCCGTGCCGCTGGCCGCGCTGGCGGGCGAGAGCGTCTACGCGGCCGCGGGCAACGACCGCACGGCGGAGTGGACCGACCTGGCCGCCCGGCTCTTCGCCGGGCGGGGCATCACGGTCGCGCCGCGCGCCCCGATGGCCGTGGGGTTCGAGGAGTTCCGCCGGATCATGGCGAAGCTCGGCACCCCCGCGCTCGTGGTGGTCGACTTTCCGCCGGTGCCGGGGAGCGTGCTGCGGCCCCTGGTCGATCCCGTGCCGCTCTCCCCGGTGAGTCTGGTGTGGCGCAAGGGGCTGAGGCACCCGGGGCTCGACGCGCTGCGCACGGCCGCGGCGGAGATCGGCGGCCGGGAGGGCTGGCTGGAGCGCCCGGCGGGCTCCTGGCTGCCGGCGGACGAGGTGGGGGTCCCGGCGGCCTGACCGGCACGGGCGCGTAGGGTCGGGCCGGGCGACACCGGCCGGGGCCGGGTGGCGCGGGCCCGATGGAGCCGGACGGCGGGGACGTACTCACACCTCCGGCCGGCCCCGGGTGAGAGCAAGGTTCCGTACCCGTCACTTCCCGCCACCGGTCTGAAACGCGGCCCCCCTAGCGTCTGGTCCACGAGGTCCGGAGCATCCGGGCGCTCGGGACCCGAGACCGTGGAGGTACGTGATGGGCGGCCGGTGGATCGAACGGTGGGAGCCGGAGGACGAGACCTTCTGGCGTGAACAGGGAGAGCGGATCGCCAAGCGCAATCTGCTCTTCTCCGTGCTCTCCGAGCACATCGGTTTCTCCATCTGGAGCCTGTGGTCCGTGATGGTCCTCTTCATGGGGCCGGAGTACGGCATCGACCCGGCCGGGAAGTTCTTCCTCATCGGGACCGCCACCTTCGTCGGCGCGCTCATCCGGGTCCCGTACACCTTCGCCGTGGCCCGGTTCGGCGGCCGGAACTGGACCATCTTCAGCGCGCTGCTGCTCCTGCTGCCGACGGGCTTCGCCTTCGCCGTGATGGAGCCGGGCACCTCGTACCACACCTTCCTCCTGGTCGCCGCGCTCACCGGCGTCGGCGGCGGCAACTTCGCCTCGTCCATGACCAACATCAACGCCTTCTTCCCGCTGCGGAAGAAGGGCTGGGCGCTCGGCCTCAACGCCGGCGGCGGCAACATCGGCGTCCCGGTCGTCCAGCTCGTCGGCCTGCTCGTCATCGGCACGGCGGGCGCCATGCACCCGCGCCTCGTCCTCGGCGTCTACCTCCCGCTGATCCTGATCGCCGCCGTCTGCGCCGCGCTCTTCATGGACAACCTCGCGCCCGTCAGGAACGACACCGGCGCCGCCAAGGAGGCCGTCAGGGCCGGCCACACCTGGATCATGGCGTTCCTGTACATCGGTACCTTCGGCTCCTTCATCGGCTACAGCTTCGCCTTCGGCCTGGTCCTCCAGACCCAGTTCGGGCGCACCCCGCTCCAGGCGGCCTCGCTCACCTTCATCGGTCCGCTGCTCGGCTCGCTGATCCGGCCCGTCGGCGGCTCCCTCGCCGACAAGCACGGCGGCGCCCGCATCACCCTGTGGAACTTCGCCGGAATGGCGGCCGCGACCTCCGTCGTGATCTACGCCTCGGTCGTCGAGTCGCTCGCCGTGTTCCTCGTCGGCTTCATCGGCCTGTTCGTCCTCTCCGGCCTCGGCAACGGCTCCACGTACAAGATGATCCCCGCGATCTTCCTCGCGCAGGGGCACCGCAAGGGGCTGTCGGGCGAGGCGGCCGAGTCGTACGGCCGCAGGCTCTCCGGGGCCTCCATGGGCCTGATCGGCGCGGTGGGGGCGATCGGCGGGCTCGGCATCAACCTCGCCTTCCGGCAGTCCTTCCAGACCGCGGGCACCGGCACCTCGGCCTTCGTCGCCTTCCTGGTCTTCTACGCGGCCTGCATCGTCGTGACCTGGGCGGTATACCTTCGCCGGCCGGCCGCCGTACCGGACACCGCGGAGGCCGCCGAGGAGAGGAAGCCGCAGCCCGGATACGCCGAGGTGTGATCGGAGTGGTCCGTAACGGCCAAGAAATACGGGCGAACCGAGTCTGTCACGGAGGACCGTCAGGCTCGGTCGTCATGGACGAGCAAGAGCAGGGTCCCCTCGCGGGGTTCACCGTAGGAGTCACGGCGGCGCGGCGCGCGGACGAGCTGGGCGCGCTCCTCCGCCGTCGTGGCGCCGCAGTCGTCCACGGTCCCGCCCTGCGGATCGTGCCACTCGCCGACGACACCGAACTCCTCGCCGCCACCAAGGAACTCATCGATCACGCCCCCGACGTCGTCGTCGCCACGACGGCGATCGGCTTCCGCGGCTGGGTCGAGGCGGCGGACGGCTGGGGGTACGGCGAGGAGCTCCTGGACCGCCTGCGCGGTGTCGAGGTCCTGGCCCGCGGCCCCAAGGTCAAGGGCGCGGTACGGGCGGCCGGCCTCACCGAGTCGTGGTCGCCGTCGTCCGAGTCCATGGCCGAGGTCCTGGACCGGCTGCTCGCCGAAGGGGTGTCGGGGCGGCGGATCGCGCTCCAGCTGCACGGTGAGCCGCTGCCGGGGTTCGTCGAGGCGCTGGAGGCGGGCGGCGCGGAGGTCGTCGGCGTCCCCGTCTACCGCTGGATGCCGCCGGAGGACATCGGCCCGCTGGACCGGCTGCTCGACGGCGTGCTCGCCGGGACCCTGGACGCGGTGACCTTCACCAGCGCGCCGGCCGCCGCCTCGCTGCTGACGCGTGCGGAGGACCGGGGGGTGCGGGCGGAGCTGCTGGCGGCGCTGCGGCACGACGTGCTCGCGGTCTGCGTGGGGCCGGTGACGGCGCTGCCGCTGCAGGCGCACGGCATCGACACGCTCCAGCCCGAACGCTTCCGGCTCGGGCCGCTGGTGCAGCTGCTCTGCCGGGAACTGCCCGCGCGGGCCCGTACGCTCCCGGTGGCCGGCCACCGCATCGAGATCCGCGGCCAGGCGGTCCTGGTCGACGGGGGCCTGCATCCGGTCCCACCGGCCGGGATGGCGCTGCTGAACGCCCTGGCCCGGCGCCCGGGATGGGTCGTCTCGCGGGCCGACCTGCTGCGCGCGCTGCCCGGCGCGGGCCGCGACGAGCACGCGGTGGAGACGGCGATGGCCCGGCTGCGGACCGCGCTCGGCACGCCCAAGCTGATCCAGACGGTGGTCAAGCGCGGCTACCGGCTGGCCGTGGACCCGGCGGCGGACACGAAGTACGCGGACGGGTAGAGACGCGGGTCGCCGCCCCGGTTCACTGAGCCGATGACCTCGATCTCGCAGTGGGCCGCCCGACGGCGGCTCAGGCGGGCATCGCCGGTGACGAGCGGACCGGCGAGCCTCTCGGCGGCCGCGGTGTACGCGGTGTCGTAGCCGGACGCGTTCTGCCGTAGGGAGGGCGGGCGTCCCCCGTCCCCTCACGCCTCCACGACAACCCGCCGCCGGGGGACTGGTCGCGCACGGCGGCCGGGTGCACTCTGGACGGGCGCCCGACCGGCTTCCGACCGCGAGGTGGTGACAGGGGCATGACCGTACGGTTCGACTCCGGGCGGATCTGCCTGGACCTGGCCGCCCAGCCGCTCGACCGCACCGAGACGCTCGACCGCTTCCTCCGCGCCACCGGGCTCGTCCCGGCCGCCATGCCGCTGCGCGCCCTCGACCCGCTCTGGGTCCTCCGCTTCCGCGAACTACGCGACTGCGTCGACGCGTTGGTCCACGCCCAGCTCGAAGGCGAGAGCCCGGCCGCCGCCGATCCCGCCCTGGAACGGCTCAACTCCCTCGCCGCCGCCTCCGCGCCGCCCGCACCCCGCGCCGTACGCACCGAAACCGGCCTGCTCGTACGGGCGTTGAGCGACGAGCCCGAATGCCCGGCGCTGCTCGCCGCCATCGCCCGGGACGCCGTCGAGCTGCTCACCGACCCGGCCGCCCGCGCCCTGCTGCGCCAGTGCGAGGGCGAGAACTGCCGCCGCTGCTACCTCGACACCTCCCGCGGGCGCCGCCGCCGCTGGTGCTCCAGCGAACTGTGCGGCAACCGCGAGCGCGTCGCCCGCCACCGCCGCCGGAAGGTCGCCGCGTAACTCCCCCGAAGGCGCACCTCACCACGCGCCCGGAAGGCCGCCGGGTGACCCGCCCGGAAAAAACTTTCCCCGGCGTTGAGTGCGATCCGCCTCCACCCCGTACCCATCGACGACAACAAGGTCTCGACCGGGGAGGTACAGGTGCGCGAGGATGCGGCCGTGGCCGATGACCGTCCGCATCGGGCCCGGCATCGCAGCGAGGTGACCCGCTTCCGACGCGCCGCCCCCGACGAGGAGTTGATGCGCGCCCTCTACCGCGAACACGCCGGGCCCCTGCTCGCCTACGTACTGCGCCTCGTCGCCGGCGACCGCCAGCGCGCCGAGGACGTCGTACAGGAGACGCTCATCCGTGCCTGGAAGAACGCCGGTCAGCTCAATCGGGCGACCGGCTCTGTCCGACCCTGGCTGGTGACGGTCGCCCGGCGCATCGTCATCGACGGCCACCGAAGCCGGCAGGCCCGGCCGCAGGAGGTCGATCCGTCACCGCTCGAGGTCCTGCCCGCGGAGGACGAGATCGACAAAGCGCTGTGGCTGATGACGCTCTCCGACGCACTCGACGATTTGACCCCCGCCCACCGGGAAGTGTTGGTCGAGACCTACTTCAAGGGGCGTACGGTCAACGAGGCGGCCGAGACACTCGGCATACCGGCCGGCACCGTCCGGTCACGCGTGTTCTACGCACTGCGTTCGATGAAGCTCGCGTTGGAGGAGAGGGGGGTAACGGTATGACGTCGCCACACGATGCGGCGGGTGCCTACGTGCTCGGCATCCTCGACGCGGCTGACACCGCCGCGTTCGAAGCACACCTCACGCGGTGCGATGTGTGTGTCGCGCATGTGGAGGAGTTCGCCGGCCTGGAGCCGATGCTCGCCCTCCTGGCCGAGGCACCCCCCGCGCCGCCCGGAACGCCCGCCGCCGGCCCCCACGCCGTCGACCCCCGAGCCTCCGGCCCCCACGCCGTCGACCCCTACGCCGACGACGCCTTCGACGCCTTCGCGCCCCGCCCGCCCGCGCCCCCGGCCCGCGGCCCCCGTCCGCCGCTCGCGGCCGCCCCGGCCCCCGGACCGGAAGTCCTCGACCGGCTCGTCGACGAGGTGGCCGCCCGGCGGGCCCGTACCCGCCGCCGTACCCGCTACCTCGTCGCCGCGGCCGCCGTACTGATCGTCGGCGGGCCCGCGGTCGCCGTCGTCGCCACCTCCGGCGGCGGGAAGGGCGACCGCGCCGTGGCCGACCCCCACCCGACCAGCCCCGCCGAGGACGCCTTCTTCCACCACATGGAGGAGAAGATCCAGGCCACCGACCCGACCACCGAGGTCAGCGCCGCCGTCGGCCTGGAGCGCAAGGGCTGGGGCACCCACACCGTCCTGGAGCTCAAGAACGTCAAGGGCCCGCTGAAGTGCCGGCTCGTCGCCGTCTCCACCAGCGGCGAGGAGGAGGTCGTCACCTCCTGGGCCGTGCCGAAGTGGGGGTACGGCATCCCGGGAGCCGCCACCGACGCGGCGAAGAACCCGCTCTACGTGCACGGCGGAGCCGCCATGGACCGGGACGACATCGACCGGTTCGAGGTCCGTACGTTCGACGGCGCCCGTCTCGTGGAGGTCGACGCCTGACACGGGGCCCCCGCGTGGCATAAGCTCGACGGCTGCCCCACGGCGGGGGCAGTGCACGTCAGAAGGGGGCCTCGGTGGCCGCGCAGGAAGCCGTCGGTGTGGTCGACACGGTCCGGGACCGCGAGATCGGCGTCGAACAGGAACACTTGGATCAGGTCTACCGCCGCCTCGAGGAGAAGATCCACGAGGCGGAGTTCCTGATGAACGACGCCGCGAAGCGCGGCCAGGTCGGGACGCCCGGCGCGCTCGCCGAGCGCGACGCCCAGGTCTTCCGGGCCGGCGTCCACCTCAACCGGCTCAACAACGAGTTCGAGGACTTCCTCTTCGGCCGGATCGACCTGCTGCACGGCAAGGACGGCAAGAAGGGCCCCGACGGCGCGTACACCTCCGTCGAGCCCGCCGAGGACGCCGTACGGCCCGACAACACGGCCGAGATCGGCGAGACCCTCCACATCGGCCGGATCGGCGTCCTCGACTCCGACTACGCGCCGCTCGTCATCGACTGGCGCGCGCCCGCCGCCGCGCCCTTCTACCGCTCCACCCCGGTCGACCCCGGCCGGGTGGTGCGCCGCCGGGTCATCCGCTCCAAGGGCCGCAAGGTGCTCGGCGTCGAGGACGACCTGATGCGCCCCGAGCTGAAGGCGACCCTCGACGGACGCGAGCTGCCGGTGATCGGTGACGGCGCCCTGATGGCCGCGCTTGGCCAGGCCCGCGGCCACACCATGCGCGACATCGTCGCCAGCATCCAGGCCGAGCAGGACCTCGTCATCCGCGCCCCCGCCGCCTCCGTGACGTACGTCGAGGGCGGCCCGGGCACCGGGAAGACGGCGGTCGCCCTGCACCGGGCGGCCTACCTGCTCTACCAGGACCGGCGCCGGTACGCGGGCGGCATCCTCATCGTCTCCCCGACCCCGCTGCTCGTCTCGTACACCGAGGGCGTACTGCCCTCGCTCGGCGAGGAGGGCCAGGTCGCCATCCGGGCGCTCGGCTCCCTGGTGGACGGCGTGGAGGCCACCGCCTACGACGATCCGGCCGTGGCCCGGGTCAAGGGCTCCTCCCGGATGCTCGCCGTCCTGCGCAAGGCCGCCCGCGGGGCCCTGGAGACCCCGGCGCCCAAGGCCCAGGCCCAGCACGCCCTGGGGGAGGACGAGGACGCCCCGGCCCCCGCCGCCACGCCCACGCGGCTGCGGGTCGTCGCCTTCGGCCGCCGCCTGGAGCTGGAGGCCGACGAGCTCCGGCGGATCCGGCACGACGTCCTCGGCGGCTCGGCACCCGTCAACCTGCTGCGGCCCCGCGCCCGCCGCCTGCTGCTCGACGCGCTGTACGCCAAGTCCGGCGCCGCCGGCCGCCACAGCGACCCCGAGCTCGCGGCCGAGCTGCGCTCCTCCTTCGACGAGGACGTCTCCACCGAGGACTCCTTCCTCTCCTTCCTCGACGCCTGGTGGCCCGAGCTCACCCCCCGCCAGGTCCTCGACGCGATGGCCGACGAGAAGCGCCTCGGACGCTGGGCCCGGCGCGTGCTCAACCCGGGCGAGATCCGGCGCGTGGCCCGCTCCCTGCGTCGCAACACCCTCTCCGTGCACGACGTGGCGCTCCTCGACGAGCTGCACACCCTCCTCGGAGCCCCCGCCCGGCCCCGCAGGAAGCGGGAGTACGACCCGCTGGACCAGCTGACGGGGCTGGAGGAGCTGATGCCCGTACGGGAGGAGACACAGCGCGAGCGGGCGGAGCGGCTCGCGGCCGAGCGCACCGAGTACGCGCACGTCATCGTCGACGAGGCGCAGGACCTCACCCCCATGCAGTGGCGGATGGTCGGCCGGCGCGGCCGGCACGCCACCTGGACGGTCGTCGGCGACCCGGCCCAGTCCTCCTGGTCGACCCCGGACGAGGCCGCCGAGGCCCGGGACGAGGCGCTCGGGAGCAGGCCGCGCCGCCGCTTCGAGCTGACCGTGAACTACCGCAACCCGGCCGAGATCGCCGAACTGGCCGCCAAGGTCCTCGCCCTCGCCATGCCCGGCAAGGAGTCGCCGCGCGCGGTCCGCTCCACGGGCGTGGAGCCGCGCTTCGTGGCGGTGGAGTCCGCGGCGGGGTCGGACGATCTGGCCGGAACCGTGCGGTCGGAAGCGAGCCGTCTCCTCGACCAGGTGGACGGCACGATCGGTGTCGTGGTCGCCATGAACCGGCGGGACCAGGCCGTCCGCTGGCTCTCCGGTCTCGGCGACCGGGTGGTGGCGCTGGGCTCGCTGGAGGCCAAGGGGCTGGAGTACGACGCCACGGTGGTCGTCTCGCCCGCGGAGATCGCGGACGAGTCCCCGGCCGGGCTGCGCGTGCTCTACGTGGCGCTGACCCGGGCCACCCAGCAGCTGACGGTGGTCTCGGGCGCCCGTGACGTCCCCGACGCGCAGGGCGTGCCGGATCTGCTGAGGGACTGACCGGGCCGGTCGGGGGCCTGGCCGGGGAAGCCGGGCACAGCCGATTTCAGGTCAACCCGCGCGGGGGGAGTCACTTGCCAGGGTGGTTTGTTAGCCTTGTCGTGGCACCGGCTCGATCCAAGCCCCCGGGCCCAACCTTCGTCCCTCAGAGGGACCACTTGCCGCGAGGCGAGCATGGCGGGTCGGTGCCACTTGTACGTATATACAGACTGGACCAGCAGCTCCCACTCCGGGTAGTCGCCGCGCCGCACCGCCTCGTACAGGTCCTTGGTGGCGTGGCCGAGGCCCTGCGCC
>NZ_JBSFTU010000039.1:0-58489 GCF_053591435.1 Streptomyces sp. NPDC003027 | reverse complement strand
TCAGACCGGGGCAGTCGCCGCCGGAGGTGAGCACACCAATGCGCATAGCCCGAAATACCTTTGGCGACCGCCACATGGCGTGGAAGCTGTCGCTCACGCGGTGCCTTCCTCGCGCATGGGCACCCGCACGCCCTTGTCGTCGGCGACCTGCTCCGCGATGTCGTAGCCCGCGTCGACGTGGCGGATGACGCCCATGCCCGGGTCGTTGGTCAGGACGCGGCGGATCTTCTCGCCGGCCAGCGCGGTGCCGTCGGCGACCGTGACCTGGCCCGCGTGGATGGAGCGGCCCATGCCGACGCCGCCGCCATGGTGCAGCGAGACCCATGAGGCGCCCGAGGCGACGTTGACCATGGCGTTGAGGAGCGGCCAGTCGGCGATCGCGTCGGAGCCGTCGAGCATCGCCTCGGTCTCGCGGTACGGGGAGGCCACCGAGCCGCAGTCGAGGTGGTCGCGGCCGATCGCGAGCGGCGCCGCGAGCTCGCCGCTCGCCACCATGTCGTTGAAGCGCTCGCCCGCGCGGTCGCGCTCGCCGTAGCCGAGCCAGCAGATCCGGGCCGGCAGGCCCTGGAAGTGGACCCGCTCCCCGGCCATCTTGATCCAGCGGTGGAGGGACTCGTTCTCGGGGAAGAGCTCCAGCATCGCCTTGTCGGTCTTGGCGATGTCCGACGCCTCTCCCGACAGGGCCGCCCAGCGGAAGGGGCCCTTGCCCTCGCAGAACAGCGGGCGGATGTAGGCGGGTACGAAGCCGGGGAAGGCGAAGGCCCGGTCGTATCCGGCCAGTTGCGCCTCGCCGCGGATGGAGTTGCCGTAGTCGAAGACCTCGGCGCCCGCGTCCATGAAGCCGACCATGGCCTCGACGTGCCGGGCCATCGACTCGCGGGCCCGGGTGGTGAAGCCCGCCGGGTCCTTCGCCGCGTACGCCGCCATGTCGTCGAAGTCGACGCCCACCGGCAGGTAGGAGAGCGGGTCGTGGGCCGAGGTCTGGTCGGTGACGATGTCGATCGGGGCGCCCTCGGCGAGCATCCGCGGCAGCAGCTCCGCCGCGTTGCCGAGCAGGCCGATGGAGAGCGGGCGGCGCGCGTCGCGGGCCTCGGTCGCCAGCGCCAGCGCGTGGGCGAGGTTGTCGGCCTTGACGTCGAGGTAGCGGTGCTCGATGCGCCGCTCGATGGCGCGCGGGTCGACGTCGATACAGATCGCGACGCCGTCGTTCATCGTGACGGCGAGCGGCTGGGCGCCGCCCATGCCGCCGAGGCCGGCGGTCAGCGTGATCGTGCCGGCCAGGGTGCCGCCGAACTTCTTCGCCGCGACGGCCGCGAAGGTCTCGTAGGTGCCCTGCAGGATGCCCTGGGTGCCGATGTAGATCCAGGAACCGGCCGTCATCTGGCCGTACATGGTCAGGCCCAGCTGCTCCAGGCGCCGGAACTCCTCCCAGTTCGCCCAGTCGCCGACCAGGTTGGAGTTGGCGATGAGCACGCGCGGGGCCCACTCGTGGGTCTGCATGACGCCGACGGGGCGGCCGGACTGGACGAGCATCGTCTCGTCCTGCTTGAGGGTCCTCAGGGTGCGCACCATGGCGTCGAAGGAGCGCCAGTCACGCGCGGCCTTCCCCGTGCCGCCGTAGACGACGAGCTTGTCGGGGTGCTCGGCGACCTCGGGATCGAGGTTGTTCTGCAGCATGCGGAGGGCGGCCTCCTGCTGCCATCCCAGGGTGCTCAGTTCCGTACCGCGCGGGGCCCGTACGGGGCGGGGTCCTGACATGGGGATGCCTCCTCCGGCACAACTCCGACGAACTGCGATGTGAATCGGTTATTCACATCTTGGACCGCTGAATACTTGTAGTCAACAGCTGCGGCGGCACGCCACCCGGTGATGGGATGGACCCATGGCTTCCCACCGTCGCGACCAGGCCGTCCGAGCCGCCGTCGAACAAGGCCTCCTCTCCCCCGACCGGCCCGTCGTCGCCCTCCTCGACACCGCCGGCGTCCGCGCCTCGGCCGCCGCCCTCCGCTCCGCCTTCGCCGCCGTCACCGACGCCCCCGTCCTGCACGCCTTCGCCGTGAAGGCCGCCCCCCTCGTCCCGGTGCTGCGCCTGCTGTACGAAGCGGGGCTCGGCGCCGAGGTCGCGAGCCCCGGTGAGCTGGCCCTGGCCCGCGCGGCCGGGATCCCGCCGTCCCGTACCGTCCTCGACTCCCCCGCCAAGACCCCCGCCGAACTGCGGCAGGCCCTGGCCCTGGGGATCGCGGTCAACGCCGACAACCCCCAGGAGCTGGCCCGGCTCGACACGCTCGTCGCCTCGGCGCCGACCGCGAGCCCCCTCGGACTGCGGGTGAACCCGCAGATCGGCGCCGGTGCGATCGGTGCCCTGTCCACCGCGACCGCCACGTCGAAGTTCGGGGTCGCGCTGCGCGACGAGGGCGCGCGCGAGTCCGTCGTCCAGGCCTACCTCGAACGGCCGTGGCTGACCCGGCTGCACACCCACACCGGCTCCCAGGGCGTCCCGCTCGCCCTGATGGCCGAGGGCGTCGCGGCCGCCCACGCGCTCGCCGAGGAGATCAACACCAAGGCCGGACGGCAGCAGATCGACACGCTCGACATCGGCGGCGGACTGCCGGTGAACTTCGACACCGACGAGGAGACCCCGACCTACGCCGAGTACGCCCGGCTGCTCGCCGCGACCGTCCCCGGCCTGTTCGACGGGCGCTACGCCCTGGTGACCGAGTTCGGCCGGTCGCTGCTGGCCAAGCACGGCACGATCCTGGCCCGCGTCGAGTACACCAAGACCTCCGGCGGCCGCCCGATCGCCGTCACCCACGCCGGGGTCCAGGTCGCCACCCGGACCGTCTACGCCCCCGAATCCTGGCCGTTGCGCATCCTCGCGTACGACGCCGACGGCCGGCCCCGCACCGGTCCCGAGATCCCCCAGGACGTCGTCCAGGACGTGGCCGGACCCGCCTGCTTCACGGGCGACATGCTCGCCACCGCCCGCGCCCTGCCGCTGCTCCGGCCGGACGACATCGTCGCCGTACCGGACACCGGCGCCTACTACTTCGCCCACCACTACGCGTACAACAGCCTGCCCAGACCCGGCATCCACGGCTTCACCGTCACCGACGGGGGAGGCGTCGCCTTCGCGACCGTGCGCGAACCCCAGACGCTCGACGAGATCGTCGCCGAGTCGGGCGGCGGCCTCGCCGACGCGTTGCTGGACTGACGCACCGGTGGTTCCGTGGAGCCATGGCTACCAAGAGCGTCGTCGTCGAGCGCCGGATCCGGGCCACTCCCGGCCCCGTCTGGGAGACCATGACGGACCTGAAGGACATGGAGCGGATCCTCACCGGCGTCGACCGGGTCGAGGTGCTCACCGAGGGTGCCTTCGGGGTCGGCACCCGCTGGCGCGAGACCCGCAGGATGTTCGGCAAGGAGGCCACGGAGGAGATGACCGTGACCGAGAGCGTTCCGCCCGACCGGTACGTGACGGTGGCCGACTCCCACGGCATGCACTACGTCTCGGAGATCGCCCTGCGCCCGGACGGGGCCGACGCGACGACCGTACGGATGACGTTCTCGGCCCGCCCGGCCGACGGCCGCTCCACGGGCCTGTTCACCAGGCTCCTCGGCGGACTCGGCGTCCGGGCGGTGCGCCGGGCGCTCGCCAGGGACCTCGACGACGTCGCCGCCTCGGTGGAGCGCCGCGGCTGAGCCCGCAACCCGTGCCCGCACCGCACAGCCCGTACGGACGGGCCCGCACCCGCGAGCCCGTACCCCCCAGTCCGTACGTCCGTAGGAGTGACAGCGCGGCGGGCATCAGGCGTGTGCCGCCGGGGCAGGGACCTTCCCATCGGCAAACGGGAAAGGGGTCTCCATGGCCACATCCGCGTCCACCACCGAGCCCGCAGAGCCCGCGCAGCCGCCGCTCAAGCGCGCCATCGGGCCCAAGCTCCTCATCCTCTTCGTCATCGGCGACATCCTCGGCACCGGCATCTACGCGACCACCGGCAAGGTCGCCGGGAAGGTCGGCGGCGCGCTCTGGCTGCCGTTCGCGATCGGCTTCGTCGTCGCCCTGCTGACCGCCGCCTCGTACGTGGAGCTCGTCGGCAAGTACCCCAAGGCGGCCGGCGCCGCGCTCTACACCCAGAAGGCGTTCAAGGTCCCCTTCCTCACCTTCATCGTGGCGTTCATGGTGATGTGTTCGGGGCTCTCCTCGGCGAGCGCGGCGGCCCGGGCGTTCAGCGGGGACTACTTCCAGGAGTTCACGGACGCGATCCCGCCCACCCTGATCGCGATCGTCTTCATCGTCGCCCTCGCCTCTCTCGCACTGCGCGGGGTCTCGGAGTCCGTGAAGACGAACGTCGTCCTCACCCTCGTCGAGCTGACCGGACTCCTGATCATCCTCGCGATCGGAGCCTGGGCCGTGTTCACGGGCGACGGAGAGCCGTCGCGGCTCGGCGAGTTCGAGGCGTCCGGCACCGGATTCGCCCTGATGACCAGTGTGCTCGGAGCCACCGCGCTGGGCTTCTTCGCCTTCGTCGGCTTCGAGGACTCGGTCAACATGGCGGAGGAGACCCAGGATCCGGTCCGCACCTTCCCCCGGGCCATCTTCACCGGCGTCGCCGTCACCGGCACCATCTACGTCCTGGTCGCCCTGGTCTCCTCGCTGCTGGTGGACCACGGCACCCTGGAGAGGTCCAGCGGTCCGCTCCTGGAGGTCGTGAAGGCGGGCGGGGTCGACTTCCCGCCGAAGCTCTTCGCGCTCATCGCCCTGTTCGCGGTCACCAACTCCGCGCTCATCAACATCATGATGGCCTCCCGGCTCTGCTACGGCCTGGCCAACGAGAAGGTCCTGCCGCGCGCGATGGGCAAGGTCCTGAAGAACCGCCGTACGCCTCTCACCGGCATCGTCTTCGTCACCCTCCTCGCCATCGGCCTGGTGTCCACCGGCGAGATCGAGGGCCTCGGCGACACCACCGCGTTCCTCCTGCTGTGCGTCTTCGCCGTGGTCAACATCGCCGTCCTCGTCCTGCGCAAGGACCGGGTGGAGCACGCCCACTTCCGCACCCCGACGGTGCTTCCGGTGCTCGGCGCGATCACCGCCGTGATCCTGGCCAGCCCGCTCGCGGACCGTTCGGCGGACGTGTACATCCGGGCCGGGGTGCTGCTCGCCATCGGTATCGGCCTGTGGGCGGTCAACAAGGCCGTGCTGCGGATGCGCCGGGAAGGCTGACGGCGGAGGGCTCAAGTCCGGGACTGATCGACTGGCATGTTCCGATGGAAAATGCCAGAACTCCTGACGGCAGGCACGACGTTGAGTAACGTCACCGTCACTGCCGTACGCCCGCGCGCCGCATCGGGAGGGGAGTCCGCGTGCCCGGAATCGACGAGTGCCTGCGGGAGGCCATGGCCGTGCCGGGTGCGCGGGGAGCCTCCCTGGTCGACTGGACCAGCGGGCTGGCTCTCGGCACGGCGGGCGAATCGCCGGTCGGCGACCACGAGACGACCGCCGCCGAGACGGCCGAACTGGCCCGCGCGGCGGCGGAGTACGACTCCTTCACGGCCGGAGGCAAGGAGTCCGCGGAGTCTGCGGAGTCCTTATCGAAGGGGCCACCCGTCGAGGACCTGATCGTCACCACCCGCGGCGGCTACCACCTCCTCCGCTTCGTCGAGACGGCCTTCGACAGCAGCGTCTTCCTGCACCTGTGGCTGGATCGCGACACCGGGAACCTGGCCCTCGCCCGGATCCGGCTGCGCGACCTCGCCGAGAGGCTGGTCCTCGGATGACCGTCTCCCCGATGCTCACCCGCCTCGCCGCCGAACGCGCCACCGGCGCCCTGCTGCGCGACCACGGCACGCTCTACCTCGTCGACGGCCGGGTGGTGCACGCCGAGAGCCCCGCCGCACCCGGTCTCGACGTCCTCCTCACCGCCGGCGGCCGGCTGCCCCGGGAGGGCTGGGACGAGGCGGTGGACCGGGCCGGGGCCCGGCAGGCGGTGGGCCGGTTCCTGGTGGACAGCGGCCGGCTGGGCGACGGCGAGCTGGAGATCTGCCATCTGGAGGCCGTCTTCGACGCGGCGTTCTTCGCCCTCTCGCCCACCGCGGGCCCGACCCGCTTCCGGTACGGCGTGAGCCACTGGCTCGGCACGGTGCGGCCGGTCTCCACCGAGGCCGTCGAGCGCGAGACCGTACGCCGCCGTGAACTCCTCGACAGCGTCTGGCCGTACGACGCCGTGGACACCGCCCCGGTACGGCCCCGCGCCCCCGCTCCCGGCCAGACGGCGAGCCCGCGGCAGCGGTCCCTGCTGGCCGCCGCCGACGGAGCGCGCACCCCCGCGGACATCGCGCGGCTGCTCGGCCGCCCGGCCTTCCACACCCTCCTCGACGTCCGCCGCCTCGCGGCCGCCGGCCTCGTCGAGACCCCGCCCGCCCCCGTGCCGACCGCCCCGCCCGCCGTGCCCGCCTGGGTCGGCGAGGCCACGGCGGAACCGGACATCGCCCTGCTGCGCCGGCTCCGTGACGCCCTGGAGGCAAGTCCGTGATGCGACGCGCCCTGCGCCTGCGCGCCGAGAGGAGACAACTGATGTCGGCGGAAGCCGAGGTACTCGCCGAGCTGAGACGGCTGCGGGCCCGGCTGCCCCAGCTGACCGGGGCGCTGGCGGCCAGCGCCGACGGCCTGGTCCTCGCCCAGGACACGGTCGGCACCGAGACGGAGGCCATGGCCGCGCTGACCGCGGCGGCCCTGGGCGTCGGCCGGCGGCTGACCGAGTCCACCGGGCAGGGCGGCTTCCGCGAACTGCTGGTACGGGGCGAGCTCGGCTATGTCGCCACGTACGCGGCGGGCGGCTCGGCCGTCCTCACGCTGCTCGCCGAGCCACGCGTCAACGTGGGCCGGCTCCATCTGGAGGCCCGCCGGTCGAGCGCCCGGATAGGCGAGCTCGTCGACGGGGCGCTGGACCGCACGGACCTGAACTGACCCCCGCGCCCCGCACACCCCACCACCCCACACACCATGACGAGAAGGAAGTGCGACACCCATGGCGAACACCGAAACGGCCCTCAAGGAAGCCGCCGCGATCGACGGCGCCATCGGCGCGGCGCTGGTCGACTACACCAGCGGTATGGCCCTCGGAACGATCGGCGGCGGCAAGGGGCTCGACCTCAACGTGGCGGCCGCGGGCAACACGGACGTGGTCCGCGCCAAGGTCCGGGCGATGGAGATGCTGGGCCTCGACGACGAGATCGAGGACATCCTCATCACCCTCGGCGGGCAGTACCACCTGATCCGGCTGCTCAAGGGGCGCGGCGCCGCCGGCCTGTTCCTGTACCTGGCGCTGGACAAGGAGCGCGCGAACCTGGCGATGGCCCGCCACCGGCTGAAGGGGATCGAGGCGGAACTGGACGTCTGATCCCGCCCGGTCCGGGCCCCCGCTTCGGTCCGCTACTCGACGAACAGGCCCCGCGCCGCCGCCTTCGTGTCGAACTCCTCCAGGCGGGCCTGGGCGTCGGGCAGTTCGTCCGCCATCGCCTCCAGGAGCACCCGGCCGAGGAGCATCGGCGCGCAGGCCGTGTCGAAGGCGAGCCCGGTGCCGACGGCGGCCGGGATCAGCAGGTCGCTGTGGGCGGCCACGGGCGCGAACGCGGACTCGGCGACGGTCACGACGGTCAGCCCGGCCCGCCGCGCGTACTCCAGGGTCTCCACGACCTCCCGGGGGTGGCGGGGCAGCGCGAAGCAGAGCAGGGCGGTGGAGCCGGCCCGTACGGCCGCGTCGATGCGGTCGGTGAGCATCGAGCCGCCCTCGTCGAGGAGGCGCACGTCCGGGTGCACCTTGGCGGCGAAGTACGCGAAGCCGCGGGCCTGCGAGGAGGCGGCGCGCAGCCCGAGCACGGGCAGCGGCCGGGAGGCGGCGAGGATGCGTCCGGCGCGCTCGACGGGCGCCGGGTCGGCGAGCAGCTCGGCGAGATGGCGCAGGTTCTCGATCTCGGCCAGGACGGCCTGCTGGTACTCGTTGTGCCCGCTGCCCTCCCCCGCGGTCTTCTCGGCGGGCGCGACCTCGCGCAGATGACGGCGCAGGGCGGGGTAGCCGTCGAAGCCGAGGGCGACGGCGAAGCGGGTGACGGAGGGCTGGCTGACGCCGGCGAGCTCGGCGAGCTCCACGCTGGACAGGAACGGCACGTCGGCGGCCCTGCGCACCATGCAGTGCGCGATCCGCCGCTGTGTCGGTGTCAGCCGGTGCCCCTCGAAGAGCGCCTGCAGCCGGCCGGCCGGGCTGTCGCTCACGCCGTCCCCCTCTCGCCTATTCATGCACTAAGAACTCTGCATGAGGATATGCAGTGAGGCAACGGCGGAGTGACCCCGCGCTATGGCTGATTCTTTTCCATCGCCACGGACCCCGGCGAGGCCGCCCGGACAGAGCGTTGACACGCTGCCATGCCCTGGTCAAGATTGGCGCCCATGGCCACGGGCATGAGCCTTTCCGGGCGCCACTGTGTCGACCTCGCGCGACGGAGCGGCGCCGTCTGTCCGCGCGTGCCGCTCTGACGGCGGGCCAGGGCCGGCGCCCTCCTCCGGCTCCCCCCTCATCGCCGCGCGGCCGGCCCACCAGGCCCTTTCGCGTCCGCGCGGTCAGCACCGCCCACCCACGTTCAGCACCCCCTCCCTATCCAGGAGCGAACGTCAGATGCGCGATCACACCCCCACAGCCGTGCGTGACCTGCCCGGGCTGACCACGACCCTGGTCGAGATCTCTCGACAGCTGCACGCCCAGGTCAGCGAAGTGGCGATGGCGCCGCCGGTCCGGCCGGAGGAGAACGGGTCCCTCGTCTATCTGGAGGGCCTGCCGGAGATCAACAGCGCCATCCGGGCCGCCGTCGACGGAGCCCGCACCCAGATACTCACCGCCCAGCCCGACGGGCCGCGCACCAGGTCCGTACTGACCGCGGCCCTGGAGACGGTCCGCGCCCAGCTCGACGCCGGGGTCGCCAACCGCACGCTCTACCAGCACAGCGCCCGCTTCGACGAGGCGACCAAGGAGTACGTGCGCCAGGTCACCGAGTACGGCGCGGAGGTGCGCACGCTGCCCGAGTTCTTCGAGCGGCTCATCATCGTGGACGGCACGGTCGCCTTCATCCCGGGCCGCGGCGACCGGACCAGGGCCCTGCGGATCACCGAACCCTCGATGGTGCGTTTCCTCAAGGACGTCTTCGAACGGTCGTGGGACCGGGCGGAGGCGTACCCCTTCGTGCCGGCCCGTTCGGTGGAGGCGGCTCCCGAGGTGATCCCCTCCCTGCACGAGTCCATCAAGCAGCTCCTGATCGCCGGCCATTCCGACCGGGCCATCGCCCGCCGCCTGGGAATCAGCGAACGTTCGCTGCAGACCCATGTGGGGCGGATCAAGGCCCACTACGGGGCGGAGAACCGGTTGCAGTTGGGGTACCTGCTCGGCCGGGCCGCCTCCTGATCCCTGCGGTGTGCGGCACCCCCTCCCGGGAGTGCCGCACACCGTTCGTCGCCTCGTCCGCCGACGGGTGGGATCCGGCCCGTCGCCTCGCGGGTCTACGCCGCCCGGTCGGCCTCCTCCAGGAGTACGGCGAACCGGCGCCGGGCCGCGACCACGTGGTCGACCAGGACCCGCATCGCCTCGGCGGTGACGTCCCCGCCCTCCGGGCCCGGCGGCTCCACCGTCACCTGCCAGCTGTCCCACCAGGTGCCGCCCGCCGCGTTGTCCTGGCCGCGCTCGCGGAAGACCGCCTCGAAGGTGAGGTGGAGACCCGCGGGCACGGCGGTGCGGAGGCGGATGTTGATGTCGGCCTCGGGCAGCCGCAGCTGGACACGGTTGCGGACGAAGGAGGAGCCGACCAGGTCGGGCAGCCGCCCGTCCCACACCGCCGGGGCGAGCCGGGCGGCCAGCCCCTCCACCCGGAAGCCGCCGCGGATCACGCCGCGCCTCCCGCCGACTTCGCCCTGGTCCCGCGCCGGGTGGAGTTGCGGGCCGCCTCGCGCAGTACGGCGAGGTAGAACGCCGGGTAGCTGCGCTCGACATGGGCGGCCAGACGGCTGACCTCGTCGTGCCGCTCACGCAGCCGGTTGATCGCCACCGTCATCACGGCATGGTGCTCGACGTGCAGGTTGTTGCCGTTGGTGTACCAGGTGCTGAACCAACTGCCCTTGATCGACCGGGTGTTGCGCAGTACGTCGGTGGTCTCCGTGTCGCACAGGATGTGCTCGGGCAGCTCCAGGAAGAAGTGCATGGGAGCCGCCACGAGCAGCGGAAGCACCCACAGCTCCAGAACGGGCCCGCCGTATCCGGCGACCGAGAGCGCCACGGCGGCGAGGACCGGCACCACCATCCACCGGTACTCCGCGACGACCTCGCGGCGCCGGCGGTCGGAGATCTCCCCGGCGTCGTACTGCCAGCTCCCCCGCCAGCTGCGCCCGATCTCGCGGGCGATCGTGAGGAGCCGGCCGTAGTCGAAGGCTCCGCGCAGCAGCATGCCCCAGGTGAGCGGGGCGCGGGTGTCGAAGCCGAAGAACTCCGAGTCCTGCGGGGTGCCCAGGTGCTTGTGGTGCTGCAGGTGGCGTACGCGGTAGTGCGTGTACGACACCAGCAGGGGCAGGCCGAGCGGCACGCCGACCAGCCGGTGCGGCCGGGCCGTGGTGAAGGCGCTGTGGTGCAGGCACTGGTGCTGGAGCTCCACCATGTGCGTGTAGACGGCCGCGAGCAGCACGATCCCGGCCGCTGAGAGCAGCAGCCCGTCGCTCAGGGCGAGGTAGACGCCGACGGCTGTCAGGGCTGCTGCGACCAGGAGCTTGCCGATGAAGACGGTCTGGTCGTGGCGGGTCACCCGGGCCCGGGCGAAGAGCAGCACCGGCTCGACGGTGTCCGGAGAGGTCTGTCTCGGCGGGTGGTTCAGGGTGGGACCGGCCGCGGGTGCGGGCGGTGCCTGGTCCGGTTCGATCGTGGAGTTCTGCGGTTTCTCCGCTGTGGTCATCGGTTCCCCCTCGTATCCCCTGTCGGCCCGGTCAGCGCAGTTCCTTCATGGCGTCCCAGATCCGGGCGTAGTAGCCGTTGGCCACCCGCACCCGGGTCAGGACACCGAGGGAGATCTCGCGCAGCAGCTCCGGGGAGTGGTCCACGAGCGGGACGAAGACGCCCTCGAACCACTCGGCGCCGTGGTCGGCGTCCACGTGGACGTGGATGCGCTGGTAGTCGATGACGTCCGCGGGGACGCCGAGGCGCAGGCAGCCGTCGACCATCGCCTGGAAGCGGGGCGAGGCGCTCTGCTCCAGGACGCCCATGGCGCCGAGCGCGCGCGGGTTGAGGTGGCGGTGGATGCCGTACTGGAGGAGCAGCGCGGCGTTCTCGTACGCCTCGGGGAAGTGCAGGTTGGCGTAGTCGACGCCGGACTTGTCGAGGTGGGCGCGCATGTAGCGGGCGGAGTGCTCGAACATGCGCGTGTGCACCTGCTCGATGTTGCCCTCGCCCATCTCGTCCCAGTAGTTCTCGGCGATGGTGAGCTTGGTGTGGCCCTGGGTGCCGATCTGCACCAGCGCCATCAGGTCGTCGAACTTGCTGTCCACCAGCTCCTCGCCCATGAAGAACAGGGCGATCTCGTCGAGGGTGGCCTCCTCGGCGAGGTAGGTGCAGAACTCCGGCTGGGTGTGCCGGTCGGCCGTGGTGAGGAACCAGTCGCGGAACTCCGCGCCGGTGGCGGGCAGGTCCTGACGGTCGACCTGGCGGTCCTCCCACGCCAGCCAGGCGTCCTCGATGGCCGTGATGGCGGGGTCGTGGTTGAGGCGCGGGATGACGGAGAACTCCTCCGGGCCGCCCATGTAGGCCACGTAATGGGCGTGCAGCCGGCGGAGCAGTTTCAGGCGGATTTCACGGTCGTGGGGCCCGGAGGCCGGGAACGCGATCTCGATGTCCCGTGCGAGGGAATCGGATCCGGTGTCCTGCGCGACGGCGAATGCGGTAGCCATGACCAAGGTCCTTTCTCGGCTTTCGGTATTACACGGCGACTCTGCCGTGGGCAGGGCGGCCGAGAAAGGACTCCGATGGTTCAGATCACCGCAGTGCGGGAAATCAGGGGATGGTCAGGCGGGTCCGGTAGCAGACTTTTCCCTGGTCGCCGCGTTTTCCGCCACATTTTCCTCCGCTGTGACGGCCGGGGGGACTCCGGCCACCAGACCGGTAGCGGATCTTCCGGATTTCGCATCCCGTTCATCCGCGCGTTTCCCGGTCTTCTCGTTGGCGACGACATAGACGCCGGTCACCACGAGCACCATTCCGGCCAGATGGTAGGCGTGCAGTTCCTCGCCGAGCAGCAGCACGGAGAGGATGGCCCCGCTGACCGGTGTGAGCGCCGTGAAGGCGGCCACCACCGCCGTGTCGACGCTGTCCAGGCTGTCGTACATGAGGACCACGGCCACGCCGTTGATGGCGACACCCGTGTAGACCATCAGCGCCCAGGTCTGCCAGGAGATCTGGGTCAGTTCGGCCAGGCTGGTCTCCACCGCGGCGGGTCCGAGGAACATCAGCGCGCCGACCACCGAGAGGATCAGCGAGAGCGTGGCGGGCGGGATCGGCCGCGACAGCAGCTTGCCGAAGGTGACGAAGACCGCCTCGCACAGGACGGCGCCGACCAGGAGCAGGGCTCCGAGCACCTCGTTGGAGCCGCCGCCGCCCGAACCGCCCGCGCTGAGCGCGTTGATGCCGGCCGCGCCGAGGACCGCGATCACGATGCCGATCCTGCGGCGCGCCGACAGCCGCTCCCGCAGGAACAGGACCGCCACCAGGCAGATGGAGATCGGCACCATGCCGAGGATGACGCCGGCCTCGATCGCGCCGGTGTACTTCACGCCGTACATCGCGAGGACGCTGAAGAGGAAGACGCCCAGGAGCGCCTGCGCGAAGATGACGGTGCTGTCCCTGCGGCCCGGCCGGACGCGGCCGCCCGGAGACTTCAGGGCCACGTACACCGCGAGGACGGCGACGGCGCTGACGAGGCGGAAGAACGTGGCCGTGAAGACCGGTACTTCCTCCAGGATCAGCTTGCCCGCCACGAGGTACGAACCGAGCAGCACGGTCGCCACGGTCATCTTGACGTGGACGGCACGCATCATGTGACCTCCGTGAGGGGGGCGAGCGCCCGCTCGACGATGGCGGCGGTGTGCACGTCGACGGTGTCGATGACGGGTGCGTCGAACTCCTCGGGACGGATCACCAGAGGCACTTCCGTGCAGGCCAGGACCAGCGCTTCGGCGCCGGCGTCCAGCACGTCGTGGGCGATGCGCGAGAACCGCTCGCGGGTGGCCCGCGAGATGTCGCCCGTGCACAGTTCGCGCTCGATGGCCTCCTGCATGAAGGCACGGTCCGGCGGCTCGGGCACCACGACCTTGATGCCCTCGGCAGCGAACTCGTCGCGGTAGAAGGCCTCTTCCATGGAGAACGCGGAGCCGAGCAGCCCCACGGTGGAGACCTCCCGGCGGGCCGCCTCCTGCGCGGTGGCGCGGCAGATGTTGATGAGGGGCAGCGCGACGCGCTCCTCGACGAGATCCGCGAACTCGTGGACGGTGTTGCAGCAGATGGCGAAGAAGTCCGCGCCCGAGACCTCCAGGCGCCGGGCGGCGGCGGCGATCTCCCCCGCCACCGCGTCACCGTCACGCGCCGCGATCCATTCCACCATCGGCTGGAAATCCAGGCTCTCCAGGACGATCCGCGGGGAATGCGCTTTTCCGAGCCGTCGGTTGATCAGACGGTTGATGCGGTCGTAGTACGTGATCGTCGAAGGAAAGCTCAGCCCACCGACCAATCCGATCTTCAGCACCTTGCCGTTATCGGTCATATCGACTCCCCCCGGAACGCGAGTGCGGGCAGGAAGTCCCAGCCGACGTCGTTACTCATGAAATCCCCCTCGGTGCCGATGCTTGCCCCGACTGTCCATTCAGGGACAGCCGGCGGAAAGCCCCGTCATGGTTCGGATTTGCGCAGCGTCCCGGATTTGGCTCATTCCACTCGGTAGATCTGGCCGGTCTGGTGGCCCTCGATGGAGCGGACGTAGGCGGCGGCGGCGCGGCGCACCGGCACCGGGTCGAAGCCGGGGAAGAAGTCGCCGTAGGCGTCCAGGGACTCCTCGAAGACGGTGGGGCTGACGGCGTTGATCCGCTGCTCGCGGGGCAGTTCGATCGCCGCGGCCCGTACGAAGGACTCGACCGCGCCGTTGGCGAGCGAGGCGACCGCGCCGGTGCGGATGGGTTCCCGGGCGAGGATGCCGGTGATGAGGGTGAAGGAGCCGTCCTCCGCCACCGACGACAGGCCCTGGCGGACCAGCTCGACCTGGCTGAGAACCTTGCCCTCGAACCCGTCGCGCACGTCCTCGGCGGCGAGGTCGCCGAGCCGCTTCCAGGGCACGGTGCCCGCCGCGGAGGCCACCGCGTCCACACGGCCGACCTGGCGGTACAGCTCGGCGACGGAGGCCGGATCCGTGATGTCCAGCGCGATGTCGGCGTCCTTGCGGGAGGCGGTGACGACCTCGTGGCCGCGTTCCCGCAGGGCGGTGAGGACCGCCCTGCCGAGGGTGCCGCTCGCCCCCACGAGGACGATCTTCTTACGGGGAGTGGTCTGCTCGCTCATACGCCCGAGGATGGCCCCACACCACCGTGCAGTCCAGCTACCTTTTCTACCGTACTCGTTAAGCTGTACTCATGATTGATGTGAAGCGCATGGTCATGCTGCGTGACCTGGCCGAACACGGGAAGGTCAGCGCGGTCGCGGATCTGCACGGCGTCACTCCGTCGGCGGTCTCGCAGCAGCTGCGCGCCCTGGAGGCGGAGGCCGGAGCCGCCCTCATGCACCGCGAGGGCCGCGGGGTGCGGCTCACGGCGGCGGGCACCGCGCTGGCGGCCGCGTGCGAGCACGTCCTGGCCGCGCTGGAGCGGGCGGAGGGCGCGGTGCGCGCCCTCGACGACGATCTGAGCGGTGAACTGACCCTGGGCTGCGCCCCGAGCGCTTTGAACGCCGTCGCCGCGCCGCTGGCGGCCGAAGTCGCCGGGCGTCATCCGCGGCTGGCTCTGCGGATCGTCCAGGCCGATCCGGAGGAGTCGGTGCCGCGGCTGCGGCAGCACGAGCTCGACCTGGCCGTCTCGTACCGCTACCACCAGCTGGGCGCCCCGCGGCCGGCCGGCACCACGGCGGTCGCGCTCTTCGACGACCCGCTGGTGCTGGCCGTGCCGGACGCCCTCGCGGGGGCGGTGCGGCGCGACGGTCTCGGGGCGCTGCGGGAGACGCCGTGGATCTCCGCGCCGGCGCCGGGGAGCTGCCACGAGATCCTGGTGCACGCCTGCCGGGACGCCGGCTTCACGCCGCGTATCGCGCACACCTACGAGGACCTGCGCTCGGCGCTCACGCTCGTCGCCACGGGCCTGAGCGCGACGATCCTGCCCCGCCTCATGTGCGACGCCCCGCCCGCGGGCGTGACGCTCCTGCCGCTGCCGGGCCGTGGCCGCACGATCGAGGCCCTGGTCCGGGCGGGCTCGGAGGGCCAGCCGGCGATCGCCGGAGCGTTGACGGCCCTCCAGGCGGTCACGGCACCCCTCCGGGCGGGGGTGACCCCAGCGGGCGAGTGAGCTGATATAGGCGGGGACCGCCGCACCCCCGTGGTCGGGGGGCGGGACGACGGCGGTCCCCGCGAGGGACACGGGCCCGGGTCAGGGCCGGTCTCCGCGTCCGCGGCGTGCGCAGGAGGTCCGGGAGCCGCTCCGTAGTCCTTGACGCCGACAACGACCAATGTGCCGTAGGCGTGTTAAGCGGGTGCTGCGGGTACGTGTCGCGCTCGTACCGTTTGCGCGAACGCCCCGGGCACCCGCTCCACGCGCCCCGGTGAGGTTACTTCGCGGCGCCCTTGGCTCCGCCGCTCGCGAGGAAGGCGAGCAGGTCCTGGCGGCTGACGACGCCCGTGGGCTTGCCTTCGACCAGCACGATCGCCGCGTCGGCCGCGCCGAGGACGGACATCAGGTCGGCGACGGGCTCGCCGGAGCCGACCTGGGGCAGGGGCGCGCTCATGTGCCGTTCCAGCGGGTCCTCCAGGGAGGCGCGCTTGGTGAACAGCGCGTCGAGGAGCTCGCGTTCGACGACGGAGCCGACGACCTCGGCCGCCATGACGTCGGGGTGTCCGGCGCCCGGCTTGACGATGGGCATCTGGGAGACGCCGTACTCCCGGAGGACCTCGATGGCCTGACCGACCGTCTCCTCGGGGTGCATGTGGACGAGGGACGGCATGCCGCCCTCCTTGTGGCGCAGTACGTCGGCGACGGTGGCGGACTCGGTGTCCTCCAGGAAGCCGTAGTCGGCCATCCACTCGTCGTTGAAGATCTTGGAGAGGTAGCCGCGGCCGGAGTCCGGCAGGATGACGACGACGATGTCGTCGGGGCCGAGGTCCTTGGCGACCTCGAGCGCGGCGACGACCGCCATGCCGCAGGAGCCGCCCACGAGGAGGCCCTCCTCCTTGGCGAGGCGGCGGGTCATCTGGAAGGAGTCCTTGTCGGAGACGGCGACGATCCGGTCGGTGCCGTCCCGGTCGTAGGCGGTGGGCCAGAAGTCCTCGCCGACGCCTTCGACGAGGTAGGGCCGGCCGGAGCCGCCGGAGTAGACGGAGCCCTCGGGGTCGGCGCCGATGATCTGGACGGCGCCGCCGCTGACCTCCTTGAGGTACTTGCCGGTGCCGGAGATGGTGCCGCCGGTGCCGATGCCGGCGACGAAGTGGGTGATCTTCCCGTCCGTCTGGTCCCACAGCTCGGGGCCGGTGGTCTCGTAGTGCGAACGGGGGTTGTTCGGGTTGGAGTACTGGTCCGGCTTCCAGGCGCCGGGCGTCTCACGGACGAGCCGGTCCGAGACGTTGTAGTACGAGTCGGGGTGCTCGGGGTCGACGGCGGTCGGGCAGACGACGACCTCGGCCCCGTACGCCCGCAGGACGTTGATCTTGTCGGTGGACACCTTGTCGGGGCAGACGAAGATGCACTTGTAGCCCTTCTGCTGGGCCACGATGGCGAGGCCTACGCCCGTGTTGCCGGACGTGGGCTCGACGATCGTTCCGCCGGGCTTGAGAGCACCGCTCTCCTCGGCCGCCTCGATCATGCGGACCGCGATGCGGTCCTTGACCGAGCCACCGGGGTTGAAGTACTCGACCTTGGCCAGGACGGTCGCCTGAATGCCGGCTGTGACGTTGTTGAGCTTCACCAGCGGGGTGTTGCCGACGAGGCTGATCAGCGAGTCGTGGAATTGCACCGTAATCTCCGGGGTCTCCGTAATGGTGCGGCCAGCGTATGCGTAGTCGGAGCGTGTTACGGGGCAGTTAGACCCTGAACGGCTTGAAGGAGGTGACCGCCCCTATGTCGAGGGCGAGGGTGGCGCGGCGGATCGCGGCGGGCGCGGCGTACGGCGGCGGGAGCATCGGGCTGCTCGGTGTGGCGGCGGTGGGCGTGCTTCTGGCCGAGGTGCAGCTGGCGAAGAGGTCGGTGGGGGGCGGGGTGGCGCCGCTGCCACCGGCGGCGGAAGGTCTGTACGGACGCTCTTTCGCGGCTGCGGATCCCGGCTCCGCCCCTTTTCGGCTGGCCCTTCTGGGTGATTCGACGGCGGCGGGTCAGGGCGTGCGCCGGTCCGGCCAGACGCCGGGGGCGCTGCTCGCCTCGGGGCTCGCGGCGGTGGCGGAGCGGCCGGTGGATCTGCGGAACGTGGCGTTGCCGGGGGCGCGGTCGGACGATCTGGAGCGTCAGGTGTCTCTTCTGCTGTCGGCGTCGACGGGGCCGCCGGACGTGTGCGTGATCATGATCGGGGCGAACGACGTGACGCACCGGATGCCGCCGACGGAGTCGGTGCGGCATCTGGCGGCGGCGGTGCGGCGGCTGCGGACGGCGGGGGCGGAGGTGGTGGTCGGAACCTGCCCGGACCTGGGGACCATCGAGCCGGTGTACCAGCCGCTGCGGTGGCTGGCGCGGCGGGTGTCACGGCAGCTGGCGGCGGCGCAGACGATCGTGGTGGTGGAGCAGGGCGGGCGGACGGTGTCGCTGGGGGATCTGCTGGGTCCCGAGTTCGCGGCCAATCCGCGCGAGATGTTCGGGGTGGACAACTTCCATCCGTCGGCGGAGGGGTACGCCACGGCGGCGATGGCGGTGCTGCCGACGGTGTGCGCGGTGCTCGGCGTGTGGCCGGAGACGGACCGCCTGGAGCCGGACCGGCACGAGGACATGCTGCCGGTGGCGAAGGCGGCGGCGGAGGCGGCGAAGGAGGCCGGTACGGAGGTGACGGGGGTACGGGCTCCCTGGGCGCTGCTCAAGCACCGCCGGCGCCGGCGCCTCCCGGAGGCGGCGGTCGAGGCGGAGGCGGCGGTCGCGGCGGCCGAGGCGGAGGCGGCGGTCGCGGCGGCCGAGGCGGGCCGGGGGCCGGAACCGGGATCGGAGCCGGATGCGGCTGCGTCGGCGGAGGACGTCCGCCGGTCGTGACGGGGGGTCTTCGGGGAGGACGTCGCCGGTCCTGAAGGGGCCTTCGGGCAGGACCTCCGCCGGTCGTGACGGAGGGCCCGGGAGCGCGGCACTCTGGGAGGTGCGGATGCCGCTCCCGACGGTCCTCCGCACTCCCGACTGAGCGCCCGCTTAGAAAAGAGGCCCTCGTCACACGGTCAGCCCGGTGACCAATGCGATACGTACGGGTAACTTCCCCTTCAGTCCTGCCAGAACCGCACCGCACCCCTCCTGGAGCCGTGATGCCCGAAGCCGTCATCGTCTCGACCGCCCGCTCCCCGATCGGCCGGGCCTTCAAGGGCTCACTGAAGGACCTGCGGCCCGACGACCTCACCGCGACCATCGTCCAGGCCGCCCTGGCCAAGGTCCCCGAGCTCGACCCGCGGGACATCGACGACCTGATGCTCGGCTGCGGCCTGCCCGGCGGCGAGCAGGGCAACAACCTGGGCCGGATCGTCGCCGTCCAGATGGGGATGGACCACCTCCCCGGCTGTACGGTCACCCGCTACTGCTCCTCCTCGCTCCAGACCTCCCGCATGGCGCTGCACGCCATCAAGGCGGGCGAGGGCGACGTCTTCATCTCGGCCGGTGTCGAGATGGTCTCGCGCTTCGTGAAGGGCAACTCCGACTCCCTGCCGGACACGCACAACCCGTTCTTCGCCGAGGCCGAGGCCCGCACCGCCGCCGTGGCGGCCTCCGAGGGCTCCAGCTGGCACGACCCGCGCGAGGACGGCCTCGTCCCCGACGCGTACATCGCGATGGGTCAGACCGCCGAGAACCTGGCCCGCCTGAAGGGCATCAGCCGCCAGGAGATGGACGAGTTCGGCGTACGGTCCCAGAACCTCGCCGAGCAGGCCATCAAGAACGGCTTCTGGGAGCGCGAGATCACGCCGGTGACGACCCCGGACGGCACCGTCGTCTCGACCGACGACGGTCCGCGCGCGGGCGTCACCCTGGAGGGCGTCCAGGGCCTCAAGCCGGTCTTCCGCCCCGACGGCCTGGTGACCGCCGGCAACTGCTGTCCGCTGAACGACGGCGCCGCGGCGCTCGTGATCATGTCGGACACCAAGGCGCGTGAGCTGGGCCTGACCCCGCTCGCCCGCATCGTCTCCACCGGCGTCTCCGGCCTCTCCCCCGAGATCATGGGCCTCGGCCCGGTCGAGGCGTCGAAGCAGGCGCTCAAGCGCGCCGGCCTGACGATCGGCGACATCGATCTGGCCGAGATCAACGAGGCCTTCGCCGCCCAGGTCATCCCGTCCTACCAGGACCTGGGTCTGGACCTGGACAAGGTGAACGTCAACGGCGGCGCCATCGCCGTCGGCCACCCCTTCGGCATGACCGGCGCCCGGATCACCGGCACGCTCATCAACAGCCTCCAGTTCCACGACAAGCAGTTCGGCCTGGAGACGATGTGCGTGGGCGGCGGCCAGGGCATGGCGATGGTCATCGAGCGGCTGAGCTGAGCCGTAGCGGAGGGTAGGGGTCGCCTGAGGCACGAAGGCGGCACCTGCCCGCAGCGGTGACGAAGTTCAGCGCGACCGACGAATCGAGCGGCTGAGCTGAGCCGTAGCGGAGGGTAGGGGTCGCCTTCGTGAGCGGCGCCTCCATGGCCTGTGGGCGCCGATCCCAACCGTCCCGCGTCCCAGCCGTGACCGAATCTCCCCCAGGATGTGACCTACGTCCCGGGGGAGATCCGTTCCCGCAGGTCACAGCCGCCCCGGGACTAAACACCAGGCACAAATACCTGTCCAATTCGTGACGTAATGCACTGACAGGGGGCGCGCTCCCGGGACACTCTGATGTAGGAAGTCGGGGGATCGACTCGAATCGGGAGTACGTCAGTGAGCGCCATGTCTCTTGCCCTGCTGGTGACCACGGCCGCCGCCACGGCCGTGGGCGCCGCCGCCCTGCACGCCGCCCACGGTCTCCGTAAGCAGGTCGCCGCTCTGCGTAGCGAACTGTCCACCGGACACGGCGTGTCCGTGCCGCACGCCCGCCCGACGCCCGCCGCCGAGATACGCGCCGCGGTCGCCGAGGCGCTGGCCGAGGAGCGGGAGCGCGAGCTGGCCGAGGCGCGGGCCTTCTGGGCCGCGCAGGAGTCCCGGGACGCGGCCGACTCCCCCTCGCTGCTCGGCGGTCTGTCCGGCACCGCCGAGGACGGCCCCTTCTTCGTGCCGCGCCAGGCCGACTTCGTGGGCCTGGAGGCGATGGCCCTGGAGGCGATGGAGGCGGAGGCCGCCGCGCTGGACGGCGCGGGCCCCGAGAGCGTCCTTGAGGAGTTCCCGGAGCTCGTGGAGTACACCGAGTACCCGGAGGACTCCCCGGAACTGGCCGCCGCCCGCCGCCGGCACCCCTCGCACCCCGACTTCGTGCCGGTCCAGACACCGGTGGTGACGGACCATGAACGCACGGTGGCCCGCCTTGAACAGCTCGCCGACTCCGGCACGGCGCTCACCGATGTGCGCCCCGGCCCGCTCGGCACACTCGACGTGTACGTCTTCGCCGACGGCACCACGCTCTGCATGACCCCCGGCCACCGGGAGACCGCGGAACGCCTCGCGGAGGCGCTGCGCGCGGGCCACACGCCGGTGCTCCTGGGCGGCTCCGGCGTCTCGGGCGCGTACGCCCTGACGTTCTCCTGCGGCGACGCGGACGACGAGAACGTCTACATCCTCGCCGACCGCGTCATCGCGTCTCTCTAGCGCCGTGGAGGCGCGCCTCAGGGCGCGCCAGGCCCCCTCTGCCCCCGACCGGCCGCCGGTCGGCGCTACAGCCCCGCCCGCTCCGTCGCCCGCCGTACGAGATCCACGGCCTCGCCCAGTTCCCGCTCCGGGGAGCCGGCCGGGGCCGTTCGCAGAATCTCCGCCAGATCGTTTCCGGCGACCACAAGTTGGTCCGCGACGGTGAAGACGCCCGCGTCCGGCATGATCCGAGCGGCGCCTCCGGGCTCCTCGATCCGCTGGGCCCGTAGCGCCAACTCCCTGGCCAGCTCCAGCCCTTCGGCGGCGGCCCCCCGCTGGAGGCGGCTCTGCGGGGCGGTCCGCAGCCGGTCGGCGAACCGCTCCACGGCGGCGGTCAGTTCACTCGTATCAAGCACTCCGCGACCCTACGCGCCCTCCAGGGACTGTTGCCAACGAGCCGACGCTCAGGCACGGTGACGGGAAGGAGCACACGGCAACACGCGTCCGGAGGCGCCGATGTCCCACGTCTTCTCCGAAGAGACCCACCGCAATCTGCTCGCCCGCATCCCCCATTGCACCGGTCGTGAAGTGTCCGACTGGCTTCGCACCGTCGAGGAAGGCCCCTCCCTCGTCCGCTTCGAGGAGAAGGTGAGCTGGCTCCGGGGCGAACACGACCTCGCGTACGGCCACGCGAAAGCGATCATCCACGAGTACGACCTCCGCCGGGCAGCCCGCAGACTGCTCTGACACCCACCGTGGACGGCCTTCCGGCCTCGCGCCGGAGGGCCGTCACGTCGCGTTCCGCCCCGCGACAGCGCCGTGCGCGAGGCCATCGCCGCCCACGGGGCGCCCGCGCCACCACGCCGCACGAGCGGGTCCTCGCGGTCTTCGACTCTCTGGGCGACTGGTTCGCGGACCCCGGTTTCCGAGGCTGCGCCTTCATCAACACCTTCGGCGAGATGGGCGGCATCTCCCCGGACGTCGCCGGCATCGCCCGTGGGCACAAGCGGGCGCTGCGGCAGTACCTCGCCGAACAGACCGACGCGCTCGGGGCGCCCCAGGAGCTCGCCGACCAGCTGCCGACCCTCGCCAACGGCGCCATGGCCGTCGCGGGCATCAGCGGCTCCGCCGAGCCGGCCGGCCAGGCGAAGAGCGGCGAAGACCCTGCTGGACGCGGCCCTCGCACCGTAGGACCTTGTCCTGCGGATCAGAGAGGCGGCCAGGGCCCCTCGGGAGGGCTTCGGACACGCGGAAGGGCCCGCCCGGCGGAAGCCGGACGGGCCCTTCGTCACCACGGTCACAGAGGTGACCCGGGAGTGCGTCAGTCGTCGCCCTGCAGGATCGACAGCACACGCAGCATCTCGAGGTAGATCCACACCAGGGTCATGGTGAGGCCGAAGGCCGCCAGCCAGGACTCCTCGCGCGGGGCGCCGTACGTCACGCCGTCCTCGACCTGCTTGAAGTCGAGGGCGAGGAAGCAGGCGCCGAGGATGATGCCGATGACACCGAACAGGATGCCGAGGCCGCCGCTGCGGAAGCCGAGACCGTCACCGCCGCCGAAGACGGCGAACAGCAGGTTGACCATCATCAGCAGCATGAAGCCGATGGCGGCCGCCATCACGAAGCCGTAGAACCGGCGGGTGACGCGGATCCAGCGCATCTTGTAAGCGATGAGCACACCGGCGAAGACCGCCATCGTGCCCAGGACCGCCTGCATCACCACACCCGGGGAGATGTAGGTGGAGACGGCGCTGGAGATCACTCCGAGGAAGACACCCTCGAAGGCGGCGTACGCCAGGATGATCGCCGGCGAGGCCTTGCGCTTGAAGGACTGGACCATCGCCAGGACGAACGCCACCAGGGCGGCGCCGATGGCGATGCCGTAGGACTTGCCGATGTTCGCCGGGTCGACGGGCAGCAGCACCCACGACAGGACGGCGGTCAGCACGACCGTGCCGAGCGTCATGGCCGTACGGCTCACGACGTCGTCGATCGTCATCACATTGCCGCGGACCTGCGGCGGGGCGCCTACCTGGGCGTCCGGGGCGTAGGGGTTGCTCGCGTACGGGTTCGCCGCACCCTCGGCGTACGGGTTCGTTCCGACGGCGGGGCCCCCGGCCTGCGGCTGCTGCGCGTTGAAGCCGGCGTAGCCGTTGTCGCGGCTGAACCCCCGTCGCGAGAAGACCGGGTTACTGCTCCTCATCTCACTCCTCCATGGCCGCACTGCGCGGCCTTGCGTCAAGAGTAATGCGGAAGCAAAAGAATCTCCCTAGTGCTCGGGGAGGATCTTTCCTCGATCGTTAAGGAAGCCCGGCCGGGAGCGGCGGGGCTTGAGGGGGGAGCTGTGCCCGGAACCGGACTCGAACCGGTACGGCCAAAGGCCAGCGAGGTTTAAGCTCGCCGTGTCTGCATTCCACCATCCGGGCGTGGCGCGCGGCTCCGCGTTGGCACATGAGCCTATCGGGACGCTTCCCCCGTTCAGCGGAACAGCGACCCGATGTTGTCTTATTTTATTGACGTCTGAGGGTGCGTCAGTGCAGGTGGGGGCCGATCTGACGAAGTGTGACGCGGCTCGCAGGCGCAAAGGCGCACACGTGGGAATGACGGAAAGTCGCCGCCGCGCGACGCATTCCCCCACGGGGTACCCGCCTGGTCGGCGCTCCCGTGGGTTCCCGTGGACGCCTCAGGGGCGCCGTCATACCTCAGGAGGAGGGCCGGAGCATCCGGTCCGACTCGAGACTGCCCCGGGAACGGGCATGTGGACGGACGTCCCGGCCCGTAACGCTCGACACGATGGAGTGGTTCCCGAACGCACCGTTCCGACAGGAGTCACCCTCGTGAAGACCACCTCCACCGTGCCCCGCGCCACCGCGGTGGCAGCCCGCGCCACGGATCTCTCGAAGGTCTACGGACAGGGCGAGACCCAGGTGGTCGCCCTGGACCGGGTCACCGTCGACTTCCGGCAGGGGGAGTTCACCGCGATCATGGGCCCGTCCGGCTCCGGCAAGTCGACCCTGATGCACTGCGTCGCCGGTCTGGACTCCTTCAGCTCCGGCTCGGTCCGGCTCGGCGAGACGGAGCTCGGCACCCTGAAGGACAAGCAGCTCACGCAGTTGCGCCGGGACAAGATCGGCTTCATCTTCCAGGCGTTCAACCTGCTCCCGACGCTGACGGCGCTCGAGAACATCACACTGCCGATGGACATCGCGGGCCGCAGGCCCGACAAGCAGTGGGTCGACCGGGTCATCGACATGATCGGACTCTCGGGCCGGCTGAGCCACCGTCCCGCGCAGCTCTCCGGCGGCCAGCAGCAGCGCGTCGCCGTGGCCCGCGCGCTGGCCTCCCGCCCCGAGATCATCTTCGGTGACGAGCCCACCGGAAACCTGGACTCCCGCTCGGGCGCGGAGGTGCTGGGCTTCCTGCGCAACTCGGTACGGGAGCTGGGGCAGACGGTCGTCATGGTGACCCACGACCCGGTGGCCGCCTCCTACGCGGACCGGGTGATCTTCCTCGCGGACGGCCGGATCGTCGACGAGATGATCGCCCCGACGGCGGACGGCGTGCTCGACCGCATGAAGGCCTTCGACGCCAAGGGCCGCACGAGCTGAGGCGACCGCGCGGCCTCCCCCGGCCCGGCCGGACCGCCCAGGCCTCCGCGACCGGCCGCCAGGCCGGACGCCGCCCAGGGGCGCGTCGCCCCCTTCCGCCCTGCCCTCTCCTCACCCGGCCCGCCGCTGGCGCCGGCCCCACTCCAGGACACCTCCATGTTCCGTACCGCCTTGCGCAACGTTCTCGCGCACAAGGCCAGGCTGCTGATGACCGTGCTCGCCGTGATGCTCGGCGTGGCCTTCGTCTCCGGCACGCTGGTCTTCACCGACACCCTCTCCAACGCCTTCCGCAACCAGTCGGCCAAGAGCTACGACGACGTCGCCGTCGCCGTCTCGGCGCTGCACGGCGACGACCCCGACAAGACGCCCGGTCTCTCCGAGGACGTACGGCGGAAGATCGAGGCCGTCGACGGGGTCGCCGAGGCGACCGGCCGGGTCAGCGGCTTCGCCGGGGTGCCCGACAAGGACGGCAGGCTCATCGGCGTCGGCTGGTCCAACAAGGGCACGAACTTCGCCCCCGGCAAGGACGGCGAGGACCCCGCGTACCGGTTCACCGACGGCTCGGGGCCGGTGCGGGACGACCAGATCGCCCTCGACCGGGACACCGCCACCAAGGGCGGCTACCAGGTCGGCGACACCGTCCGGGTCGCCACCAACGGCCCGGTGAAGGAGTACGGCCTCGCCGGCGTCTTCACCACCGAGGACGGCGCCGTGAGCGCGGGCGGCAGCCTGGTCCTCTTCGACACCGACGTGGCGCAGAAGCTGTACGTCGAGCCCGGCTTCTACCAGGACATCACCGTCGCCGCGAAGCCCGGCGCCGACGCCGCGAAGATCCTCGACGCGGTCGAGCCGCTGGTCGGCGAGGACGGCGAGGCCCAGACCGGTCAGGCGCTCGCCGACCAGCAGGCCAGGGACATCGAGTCCGGCCTGAGCGCGCTCAACCAGATGCTGCTCGCCTTCGCCGGCATCGCGCTCTTCGTCGGCGTCTTCCTGATCTCCAACACCTTCACGATGCTGGTCGCCCAGCGCACCAAGGAGCTGGCCCTGATGCGCGCGGTCGGTGCCTCGCGCAGGCAGATCACCCGCTCGGTGCTCGCCGAGGCCGCTCTGGTCGGTCTGGTCGCCTCCGTCGTGGGCTTCGGTCTCGGTGTGCTGCTCGCGATGGGGCTGCGCTCGGGGATGTCCGCCTTCGGTCTGAAGGTGCCGGGCGGCGAGCTTGTCGTCACCTCCACTCCGCTGGTCTCCGCGCTCGCCGTGGGTGTGCTGATCACGATGCTGGCCGCCTGGCTGCCGGGCCGGCGCGCGGCGAAGATCCCGCCGGTGGCGGCGATGAGCAGCGTCCACGCGGTGGCGACCACCAAGTCGCTGGTGGTGCGCAACTCCATCGGCGCGGCGATCACCGCCCTCGGCGCCGCCGGCATCGTCGCGGGGGCCGGCAAGGGCGGCGAGTCGGGCCGCATGCTGATCGGCGCGGGCGCGTTCCTCACCCTCGTCGGTGTGATCGTGCTGATCCCGCTGCTGTCCCGCCCCGTGATCGCCCTCGCCCGGCCCGTCCTGAAGTCGTTCGGGGTCGCGGGCAAGCTGGCCGGGCAGAACGCGGTCCGCAACCCCCGCCGCACCGGCGCCACGGCCTCCGCTCTCGCCATCGGCCTGACCCTGGTCACCGGTCTGTCGGTGCTGGGCGCCACGGTCGGCTCGGCACTGGACAGGATGACGACCGACCAGATCAAGGCCGACTACATGGTCTCCATGGCCAGTGGGGACGGCATGAACCAGGCGGCCCTGGACGCGCTGGAGAAGGTGCCGGGCGTCTCGGCGGTCTCCCCGCAGCAGGCCGGCTACTTCGAGATCGAGGGCGACTTCGCGTCGGTCTCCGGTGTCACCCCCGGTGACATCGAGAAGGTCCTCAAGCTGCACGTCACCAGCGGCTCCCTCGCCTCCCTGGCGGACGGGAAGGTAGCCGTCGCCGACAAGACGGCGGACAAGCAGGGCTGGAAGGTCGGCACGGCCCTTCCCGTGGAGTACGGGGACAAGAAGAAGGAGAAGCTGACGGTCGGCGCGGTCTTCGAGAGCAGCGAGTTCGTCTCGCCGGTCCTCGTCGACACGAAGATCCTCAACGCCCACGACTCCAAGCCGTACATCCCGCAGATCTTCGTGGCGATGGAGGGCGGCCAGACGCCGGCCGGCGAGAAGGCGCTGGTCCAGGCGCTGGGCGACAACCCGGCCATCACGGTGATGGACCACAAGGACATCCGGGACGCGTTCGGCGGCCAGATCAACCTGATGCTGAACATCATGTACGGGCTGCTGGCGATGGCTCTGATCATCGCGGTGCTCGGTGTCGTCAACACCCTCGCCATGTCGGTGTTCGAGCGGCAGCAGGAGATCGGCATGCTGCGGGCGATCGGCCTCGACCGGCGCCGGGTGAAGCGGATGGTCCGACTGGAGGCCGTGGTCATCGCCCTGTTCGGCGCGGTGGTCGGCATCGGTCTCGGCTCCTTCCTCGGCTGGGCGATCGGCGAGACGATGCGGAGCAGCCTGCCGGACTACGCGCTGGTGCTGCCCTGGGACCGGATCGGCGTGTTCCTGCTCCTCGCCGGCCTGGTCGGTGTGCTGGCCTCGCTGTGGCCGGCCCGGAGCGCGGCACGGCTGAACATGCTCACCGCCATCAAGGCGGAGTGACGGCGGTACGGACACGGTGAAGGGCCGGACACCCGCGCTTGGGTGTCCGGCCCTTCGCCGTTCGCGCGCGGTCGCCGCCGTGCGCTCCGGTCGTCAGCTGCCTTCGCAGTAGCTCATCAGCCGGTCGTGGTTGGCCCGGTACTGGTCGTACAGCGCCGCGTCGTCGATCTTCAGCAGGGTTTCGTCGTTGGCCCGCAGTGCGGGGTAGGTGTAGTTGTGGCTGCCGGTGAAGACCAGCTTCCGGCCGGAGGTGCCGTTGTACGTGCCCTCCACGAGCAGGTACTTCGAGTGGAGTCCGACCTTGGCGACGCCGGTCCCCCGGTCCTCCTGGCACTCCACGCGCTTGGTGAGCTTGCCCGAGATGATGCTCTCGACACCGCTGCTCATCGATTCCGCCGCGCCGTCGTGGGCGAGGATCACCGAGCACCCGGCGTTCTTCAGGGCGACCAGCTTGGTGGCGACCTCGTCACGGGTGAAGAGGTTGGCGGCCATCCGCACCTGGGTGCCGCCGGAGCAGCTCACGTTGTCCAGGATCAGCTTGATCGTGTCGGTGGACGCGTCGTTGTCGAAGGTGGTGCCGGCGGCTTCCTTGCGGGGGAAGAAGTACGTCTTGTACGCGCCGCTCTCCGGGGTCTTGTAGTAGTGGCTCAGGCCGGTGGAGGAGGTTCCGTAGGCGAGGAGGTCGGCCCAGTAGGCGCGGTAGATCGCGTAGAGGCCGCTGTCGACGATCGTGACCGCGTTGTTGAAGAGGTCCGTGCGCTGGACGTTGGTCATGTTGGCCGAGGTCTGCACCACCACGTCGTTCGCGCCGCCGGTGGACGAGAACAGGAAGAACTTGTTGTGGTTGATGGCGCCGTCGGGGTCGTTGGGCAGCTTGCGGGTGCCGATGCAGCCACGGCCCGCCGGGCAGGCGAAGACCCATGAGCCCTGGGTGCGGTCGGTGCCGAGCCGCTCGGCGAGCCGGGTGTACTCGCCGCCGCTCATGGTGGTGGAGGTGTGGTCCACGATCACCTTGACGTCGACCCCGCGGGTCTTCGCGGCGTGGAGGGCGTCGGTGACCGTGTCCTCGGTGAAGGTGTAGAGGCCGGCGGTGATGCTGGAGCCGGCGGGGGCCTGGTCGATCAGTCCGAGGATGTGGTCGCGGACGCGGCTCTGGGCGGTGCTGTCGCCGGCCGGGTCGTTGAAGGTGGCGGTGGTGGTCACGGCCGCGGCGGCGGTGACGGCGGCCGGGACCGCGGAGGCCGTGGCGGCGGACGTCGGGGTGGCGTTCCCCGGGACGGCCGCGACGGACAGGAGTCCGGCGCCGACGGCCAGGGTGAGCAGCAGACGGATCGGGCGGTGCACGATGGGTTTTCCCCCTAGGGCCTGGGCGGCGCGTATCCGGCATACCGAAGCATGCGGCGCATACATGACAATCCCGGGCTCGGAGAAGAGGGGGCGTCGGCGACGGCCGGCACCCCCTCTCGACGAGCCCGAAGGCCCGAAGGTATCAACGCGGGAGCGACTCGTTCCACATCCGCGGGCGCAGCGCCACGCCGGACGTTCCCTCCTCCGGTGTCTTCACCGCGAGGAACTGGTTGACGCCGATCCGGTTGCGTTCGAAGGAGACGGCGGAGGCCGCCATGTAGAGGCGCCAGATTCTCGCCCGGCCCGGTGAGACCAGCCGGACGGCCTCGGCCCAGCGCGCCTCCAGGTTGGCCACCCAGCGGCGCAGCGTGAGGGCGTAGTGCTCGCGGATGGCCTCCACGTCCCGCACCTCGAAGCCGGCGTCCTCCAGGGTGGCGAGCGTGCGGCCCATCGGAGCGAGCTCGCCGTCGGGAAAGACGTACGCGTCGATGAACTCGTCCACCTCGTAGGTGGCTTCCTCGGGAGTGGGGCGGCGGGAGATCTGGTGGTTGAGCAGCCGGCCGCCCGGCTTGAGGAGCGCGTACAGGGTGTCGGCGTACTCGCGGTAGCGGACCTCGCCGACGTGCTCGGCCATGCCGATCGAGGAGATCGCGTCGTACGGACCGTCCTTGACCTCGCGGTAGTCCTGCACCCGGATCTCGATCCGGTCCGTCAGCCCCTCCTCGGCGATCCGCTTGCGGGCGAAGGCGGCCTGCTCGCGGGAGAGGGTGACGCCGACGACCTGGGCGCCGTACTCGCGGGCCGCGTGGATGGCCATGGAGCCCCAGCCGCAGCCGACGTCGAGGAGCCGGTCGCCCTCCCTCAGCCGCAGCTTGCGGGCGATGAGGTCCAGCTTGTCGCGCTGGGCGTCCTCCAGCGTGCCGTCCTCCGTCCAGTAGGCGCACGAATAGACCATCGAGGGCCCGAGCACCAGCGCGTAGAAGTCGTTGCCCACGTCGTAGTGGTGACTGATCGCCTGCTTGTCGCGGTGCTTGCTGTGCCGGGAGCCGGTGCGCCGCCGCATCTCCTCGGCGGGCGGCGCCGGCGGCGGGAAGGGCCCGCCGAGCTTCAGCAGGGCGCGGGCGGCGGCCCGCAGCCTCGGGTCGCGTACGGTCTCCAGGGCGCTCCTGGACTCCCCGCCGCGCTCCCAGATGAGCCCCGCGAGCCGGTCCAGGACCTCGTACAGATCGCCCTCGACGTCGATCTCACCGGCCACCCAGGCGCGGGCGAGGCCGAGCTCGCCGGGCTTCCAGAGCAGCCGGCGCAGGGCACGGCGCTCACGGACGACCAGAACGGGGCCTCCCACGGGTCCGGCTTCGCTGCCGTCCCAGGCCCGCAGGCGCACCGGGAGCGGGGCTTCCAGCAGATCCTCGGCGAGAGTGGTCAGCCGCAACGCGGCATCGGCCATGGTGCACACCTCCGTGATGTCGTGCCCCAGTAAGGTTCGTCACCACGTAAACACCCTCGGTAGGCGAATACACTCCCGCCGTCGCGCAACGAGTCGGCAAAACACCCGGCCGGACATGCCGAAGGACCGTCCGCACCACGGATGGCGGACGGCCCTTCGGCATCTACGGTCGTACGGGCACAGCGGTGGGGCTAGGAGGCCTTGGCCTTCTCCTGGCTCGCCTGGGCGACGGGCGCCGGGGCGGGCTTGGCGGCCTCGTAGAACTCCTCGCGCGGCGTCTCCATCGCACCGAGGGAGACGACCTCGCGCTTGAGGAACATCGCCAGGGTCCAGTCGGCGAAGACGCGGATCTTGCGGTTCCAGGTCGGCACGGCCATGCCGTGGTAGCCACGGTGCATGTACCAGGCGAGACGGCCCTTGAGCTTGATCTTCATCTTGCCCATGACGATCATCGCGACGCCCTTGTGCAGGCCGAGGCCGGCGACCGCGCCCTTGTTGGCGTGGCTGTACTCCTTCTGCGGGAAGCCCCGCATGCCGGAGACCACGTTGTCGCCGAGGACCTTCGCCTGGCGCAGCGCGTGCTGGGCGTTCGGCGGGCACCAGGCGTTCTCCACACCGGCCTTGCGGGCGGCGAGGTCCGGAACCTGGGCGTTGTCGCCCGCGGTCCAGATGTAGTCGGTGCCGGTGACCTGGAGGGTCGGCTGGGCGTCCACGTGGCCGCGCGGGCCGAGCGGGAGACCGAAGCGGGACAGCGCCGGGTTGGGCTTGACGCCCGCGGTCCACACGATCGTGTTGGAGTCGACCTCCAGGCCGTTCTTCAGCACGACGTGACCGTCGACGCAGGAGTCCATCGACGTCGAGAGGTAGATCTCGACGCCGCGGCCCTCGAGGTGCTCCTTGCCCCAGCGGCCCAGCTCCGGGCCCACCTCGGGAAGGATCTTGTCGGCGGCGTCGACCAGGATGAAGCGCATGTCCTCGCGCTTCACGTTGGTGTAGTACTTCGCCGCGTCGCGGGCCATGTCCTCGACCTCGCCGATGGTCTCCGCGCCGGCGAAGCCGCCGCCCACGAAGACGAAGGTCAGCGCCTTGCGGCGGACCTCCTCGTCGGTCGTCGAGTCGGCCTTGTCCAGCTGCTCCAGGACGTGGTTGCGCAGGCCGATGGCCTCCTCCACGCCCTTCATGCCGATGCCCTGCTCGGCGAGGCCGGGGATCGGGAAGGTGCGGGAGACCGCGCCCATCGCGATGACGAGGTAGTCGAAGGGAAGGTCGTAGGCCTCGCCGACGAGCGGCGCGACCGTGGCGACCTTGCGGTCCTGGTCGATGCTGGTGACACGACCGGTGAGCACCTCGGCTCCGCGCACGACGCGTCGCAGCGGGACGACGACGTGACGCGGCGAGATGCTGCCTGCGGCGGCTTCGGGGAGGAAGGGCTGGTACGTCATGTACGACCGCGGGTCGACGACCGTGACGGTCGCCTCGCCGAAACGCATCTTCTTCAGAATGCGTCGAGCCGCGTACAGGCCTACGTACCCACCGCCTACTACGAGGATCCTGGGACGCTCCGTGGTGCTCATGCCATCGAGTATCCACCCCTCCGAGGGGGGTCGCTCGTGCGCCCCTTCACAAGCTTCCCGGGTACCTCTGCTACACTGCGCGGCCCACGTGTCCCAGGTCATGGCGCAGCAAAGGAACCGCGGTGTTGCGGCGGACGTTGTTCACCCCTGTTGAACTGGCCCGGAGAGCCCTCGTTAACCCTGAACCACGAGGTGTGTTCACACGATGGAAACAGAGCGCGAACGGGGCTCCGAACCTGCGAAAGCGCCCCGACAGGGGCCTTGGGGGCCGTGAAGACCCGCCATGACCCCCGTCGGGGCGCTTTTCCTTGTGAAGAACTTCACGAAGTTTTCCGACGGCCCGTCGCCGGACGTGGCGCGGTGCGCCCGTTATGCCACGGACAGGGCGATTCCGTCGAGGATGTCGTGCTCGCTGACGACGACCTCCGGGGCCCCCGTGCGCTCCATGATCTCCAGGAGGACCAGGGCTCCGGCGGCGATGACATCGACCCGGCCGGGGTGCATGACGGGGATCGCGGCCCGCTCGTCGTGGGTCGAGGCGAGCAGCCGGCCGGTGACCTCGGCGACCTGGTCGCGGGAGATCCGGGAGTGGTGGATCTTCGTGGAGTCGTACTCCGGGAGCCCGAGCGCGATGGCGGCGACGGTCGTCACCGATCCGGCGAGCCCGACGAGGGCACGGGCCTCGGCGATCGGCACCGTCCTCTCGGCCAGGTCCAGCGCGGCCCGGATGTCGGCGCGGACGGCCTCGATCTCGGCGGCCGCCGGCGGATCGCTGCGGATGTGCCGCTCGGTCAGGCGCACGCACCCGATGTCGACGGAACGGGCCGCCTCCACGTGCCGGCCGCCGACGACGAACTCCGTGGAGCCGCCGCCGATGTCCACGACCAGACAGCGGTCGGTGCCGTGCAGCTCGGCGGTGGCGCCGGTGAAGGAGAACTCCGCCTCCTGGTCGCCGCTGATCACCTCGGGCTCGACGCCCAGGATCTCCACCACGCCCTTGACGAACTCGTCCCGGTTCTCGGCGTCCCGCGAGGCCGAGGTGGCCACGAAACGGAGCTTCTCGGCGCCGAGTTCCGCGATGACGGCCGCGTACTCCCGGCACGCCGCGAAGGTCCGCTCCAGAGCCTCGGGCGCGAGCCGGCCGGTCCTGTCGACACCCTGGCCGAGCCGGACGATCGTCATCCGCCGGTCCAGCTCGATCAGCTCGCCCGTCTCCGGGTGGACGTCGGCGACGAGGAGACGGATGGAGTTCGTCCCGCAGTCGATGCCCGCGACCCGGGTCATTCGGCGGCCCCCTTCTCCGTCTGCTCCGCGTTCTCCCCGCACGGGGTGACGCAGGGGCCCTTGGCCCACCACTCCGGCAGCATGGCGATCGCCTCGTCGCCCAGCGGGTTGACCCCGGGGCCGGCGGCCAGCGAGTGGCCGACCAGGACGTGCAGGCACTTCACCCGGTCGGGCATGCCGCCGGCGCTCGGGAAGCCCTCCAGGACCTCGATGGCGTCACGGCGGGCGATGTAGTCCTCGTGCGCGGCCCGGTAGGCGGCGGCCAGCTCCGGGTCGGTGGCGAGCCGGGCCTGCATCTCCTTCATCACACCGTTGGCCTCCAGGGTGCCGATGGCGGAGGCGGCGCGCGGGCAGGTCAGGTAGTACGTCGTGGGGAACGGGGTGCCGTCCGGGAGGCGCGGCGCGGTCTCCACGACGTCCGGGTTGCCGCACGGGCAGCGGTGCGCGATGGCGCGCAGACCCCGGGGCGGGCGGCCGAGCTGCGCCTCGAAGGCGGCGACGTCCGCCTCGGTGGGCTCGGTGCGGGGGGTCTGCGGAGGGGGCGTTTCCATGCGTGCGTCTGTCTTCTCGTCGAGGGGCGGTTCGGTGGGTGGTGCGGTGCGCGGCGCGGTCGGCCGTGCGAGGTGCCGTCACACCATCATCTCGCGCCGCCGGGTCAGCGGGGCGCGTCGGCGCGGTCGACGCCGTTCCAGAGGCCGGAGTACCAGGGGGTGCCCGCCTCGGACTGCTCGGCGCGGCGGGCGCGCTCCGCCTCGGGGTCGTTCACGGTGAAGCCGGTCTCGCCGGGCATGACGTAGTGCAGGTGCTCACGGGCGAGGCGGCGGACGTACGCCGGGTCCTGGAGCCGGGCCTTCTCGTCCCGCAGCTCCTCGACCCGCTCGGCGGCCTCGGCGGCCTGGCGCTCCTGTTCGGCGATCTCGCCCTGCTGGGAGACGTACTGGCGCATGGGGTAGGCGAGCGCCACCACCAGCGAGCAGACGACGAGCGCGAGGAAGGCCGCGCGGCCGGTGAGCCGGGAGCGGCGGGCCTGGCGGCGGGTCTGGGAGCGGTAGACACGAGCGGCGGTCTGCTCGCCGAGCAGCTTGATCCTGGTCGCGGTCGAGAACCGGTCCCGGGCCATGTGCGCGCCTCCCCTTTACGTACGAACGTCCCCGCACACGGTACGGGACCGGGTGCGGGGACGTATGTACGACGCTGCCTGCGCGAGGTTCAGCCCTCGCTGGGCCGATCAGTTCGCGGAGCGGAACCGCGGGAACGCGCTGCGGCCGGCGTAGACCGCCGCGTCGTCGAGGATCTCCTCGATGCGCAGCAGCTGGTTGTACTTGGCGACGCGCTCGGAGCGGGCCGGGGCGCCGGTCTTGATCTGGCCGCAGTTGGTGGCGACGGCGAGGTCGGCGATGGTGACGTCCTCGGTCTCGCCGGAGCGGTGGGACATCATGCACTTGAAGCCGTTGCGCTGGGCCAGCTCGACGGCGTCGAGGGTCTCGGTCAGCGAACCGATCTGGTTGACCTTGACCAGCAGGGCGTTGGCGGAGCCCTCCTCGATACCGCGGGCCAGGCGCTCCGGGTTGGTGACGAACAGGTCGTCGCCGACGAGCTGCACCTTGGTGCCCAGCTTCTCGGTGATGGCCTTCCAGCCGGCCCAGTCGTCCTCGAACAGCGGGTCCTCGATGGAGACCAGCGGGTAGGAGGCGACGAGCTCCTCGTAGTACTCGGTCATCTCGGCGGCCGAGCGGGACTTGCCCTCGAACTCGTACGAGCCGTCCTTGTAGAACTCGGAGGCGGCGCAGTCGAGCGCCAGCGCGATGTCCTTGCCCGGGACGTAGCCGGCCTGCTTGATGGCCTCGACGATGAGGTCGAGCGCGGCGCGGTTGGAGTCGAGGTTCGGGGCGAAGCCGCCCTCGTCGCCCAGGCCGGTGGACAGGCCCTTGGTCTTCAGGACGGACTTGAGGGTGTGGTAGACCTCGGTGCCCCAGCGCAGGGCCTCGGAGAAGGACTCCGCGCCGATCGGGGCGATCATGAACTCCTGGATGTCCACGTTGGAGTCGGCGTGCGAGCCGCCGTTCAGGATGTTCATCATCGGAACGGGCAGCAGGTGCGCGTTCGGGCCGCCGAGGTAGCGGAAGAGCGGCAGGTCGGACGCCTCGGAGGCGGCGTGCGCGACGGCGAGGGAGACGCCGAGGATGGCGTTGGCGCCGAGCGAGGACTTGTCCGGGGTGGCGTCCAGGTCGAACATCGCCTGGTCGATCAGGCGCTGCTCGGTGGCGTCGTAGCCGACGAGCTCCGGGCCGATCTGCTCGATGACGGCGAGGACGGCCTTCTCGACACCCTTGCCCTGGTAGCGGTTCGGGTCACCGTCGCGGAGCTCGAGGGCCTCGAACGCACCGGTGGAGGCACCGGACGGAACAGCAGCACGGCCGGTGCTGCCGTCGTCGAGGCCGACCTCGACCTCGACCGTGGGGTTGCCTCGGGAGTCCAGGATTTCCCGGGCTACGACGACGTCGATGGACGGCACGAGCATCTCCTTCTGGGATGTGAAGCTAGATGTGACGCATGCGGTGCAGGGTCTCTTTGGCCTTGCGGCAAGAGCCTAACCGGCTCCCGCCCTCCAGTCGGCCGGGCGCCCGCCCGCTGGGACGAAAAAGGACCCAAGGGCATGCATCTGCGGACGAACGACCTCAGAACTACTGGGCGGTAACGAGGTGGGGCCCTGCGGGCGGGGCTCGGCCCCGGGAACCCGGGGGGTCACCCGCCGGCCGGTGGCCCCGAACGCGCGGAACCCCGGTCCGGCGCGCACGGGGGAAGGGCGCGCCGGACCGGGGTGGTCACCGCGGGAGAGTCGTGGGGGCGAGACGCCCCCTGGGGCCCGTGCGAGCCGCCGGACTCACGCGGGCCGCCGGACTCACTTCAGGTGGAGCTGCTGGCCCGGGTAGATCAGGTCGGCGTCGTCGACGATGTCCTTGTTGAGCTCGAACAGCTTGGCCCAGCCGCCCTTGACGTCGTGGGCGGCGGCGATCTTGCTCAGCGTGTCGCCGGCCGCGACCTTGTACTCGCCGTCACCCTTCGCGACCTTCTTGCCGGTCGGGGTGGTGACGGTCTTCTTCGGCTCGGCCTTCTTGGGCGCGGCCTTCGGCGCGGTGCGCGACTCGCTGCGGGTCGTCGGCTGCTCGGCCTGACGCTCCTGCTGCGCGGGGGCGGCCTGCTCGGCGGAGCCGCCGTTGTACGCGGCGCCGGAGAGGCCCACGCCGCAGCTCGGCCAGGCACCCTTGCCCTGGCCGGCCAGGACCTTCTCGGCGACCGCTATCTGCTGCGACTTGGAGGCCTGGTCGGCGGTCGAGGCGTACGCGGTACCGCCGTAGGCGGCCCAGGTGGAGGCCGAGAACTGCAGGCCGCCGTAGTAACCGTTGCCGGTGTTGATGGACCAGTTGCCGCCGGACTCGCACTGGGCGACGGCGTCCCACTCGGAGGCGGTGGCGGCCGAGGCGGACCCGGCCGTCATCAGCGGGGCGGCGACGGCGACGCCGGCGACGCCGACGAGTGCGACGGCGCGGGTGGCCTTGGAAGCACGACGGTGCTTGCCCTTACCGGAAAGCAGCATGCGATTTCTCCTCACCGACGCCTGCGAGGTGAGCTGTCGGGTTCGGACCAAGTGAGTTGTCCGGCCGCGTGACCAGCACGCGGCTCCACCCCAAGCCGGCCTTCCGTCCGTCTGTCTCGACGGCCGGGAACCGGCGCTTACCTTGGGTCCCCCGCTCCTGCCTACGGCGCTTGCGCGACGACTGTTCCCATCAACCGACGGCAGGATTCGGCGTTTCGGTCGACGGGGCCCGCGGTGGCGAGCAGTCACGACCGTAGACACAGACCCCCACGAAGTTCAAAGGCGTCCATTAGGGAGAAATCGCCCTTACCCGCCCTCGACCGAACAGCGTTTACGCAGGTGAGAGGTGACGGGAGCAAAGTTTGCGGACGGGATACGCCGGTCGCGACAAAGAGACCCATGTCTCACTTGCTCAGAACCGGACATAAGGTCCCGAACTAGCCCTGCGCGGGAGCGGTTTCGGGCGTCAGGTCGAGGCTCTGACCAGGGAGGATGAGATCCGGATCGCCGCCCACCGTCCGGCGGTTGGCGTCATAGAGCGCGGCCCAGCCGCCGGGGAGCTCGTTCTCCTGAGCAATCTCGGTGAGATTGTCTCCGGGCTTGACGGTGTATTCGTCCGCGGTGCCCTGAGTGTCCGCATTCTCCGCACCCGTACCGGCGGTCACGCCGCCTGTCGGCCCGTCAGCCGCTTCGAGCGGCGAGGCGTGGCGACCGGTTTCTCCGCTGCCGTCCGCAATGCCCGTCTCTTCGGGGGCCGCGCCGCCACGGTGCTTGCCGGTGCCCGGGGCGGCCGGCGCGGACGGCGTGACCGATGCCCCGGGGGCGGTGGGGGACGGCGTGCCGATGCCCGTCGAGGCGTCCGGCGCCACGGGCGCGGTGGGGGCGGCGGAGGTGGTCGGGACGGCCTCGGGGGCCGTCGGGAGGACCTCGGGGGTCGTCGGGGCCGCCTCGGGCGCCGTGGGGGCGATCGGCAGACCCGTGGTCCGGTTCGACTCCTCGACCGGGCCCGTGGGCTCCGCCGGCACGACGGCCGGCCCCGGGTCCACCTCGGGGGCGGTGCCGTCGTTCGTCAGACCGGCGATCGGGGCGCAGGTGTCCCACTCCGTGCCACCGGCGGCGAACGCCTTCTCGGCCACCACGATCTGCTGCGCACGGCTGGCCAGGTCGGCGCTGGACGCGTACGCGAGGCCGCCGTGCCGCTCCCAGGTCTCCTGGGTGAACTGGAGCCCGCCGTAGAGCCCGTTGCCGAAGTTGGCGCTCCACAGGCCGCCCGACTCGCACTCGGCCACCCGGTCCCAGGTGGCGGCGTCGGCGGCGGAGGCGGAGCCCGCGCCGAGCAGCGGCAGCGCGAGGGCCGATCCGGTCACGCCTGCGGCGACGACGATGGCGGGGGCCTGGCGGGGTCTGCGGTGACGTCCGTTCCCGGAGCGCATGCGGAATGCCTTTCGCGTGACGGCTGAGAATGACGGTGAACGTAGCGGCATTCGAACGTCAGTCACAAGTCGATGCAGCGGAGATCACGTAAAAGTCACAGTCCTGACGGTTCGTCAGCGGACAAGGGGGTCGAACTCCACCGGAAGAGTGCGCAATCCGCGCATGATGAGCCCTCCCCGCCACCGCAGATCGGCCGGATCCACGGCAAGTCGCAGATCCGGCAGCCGCGTCAGGAGGGTGGCGAGGGCGATCTGTCCCTCCAGCCGGGCGAGCGGGGCGCCGATGCAGTAATGGATGCCGTGCCCGTACCCGAGGTGCTGGTTGTCGCGCCGGGACAGGTCGAGCGTGTCCGGCCGGTCGAACCGCGCCGGGTCGCGGTCGGCGGCGGCGAGTACGACGAGGACCGGATCGCCCGCCGGGATCTCCTGCCCGCCGATGGTCAGCGGCTCCATGGCGTACCGCCAGGTGGCCAGCTCGACCGGTCCGTCGTAGCGCAACAGCTCCTCGACCCCCGTCTCCAGGAGCCCCCGCTCCCCCGCCGCGAGCGACGCCTGGAGCCGCTCCCGCTGGTCGGGGTTGCGGAGCAGCGCGTACACCCCGTTCCCCACCAGATTGACCGTGGTCTCGAAGCCGGCGAAGAGCAGGATGAAGGCCATCGCAGCGGCCTCGTTCTCGGTGAGGTGCTCCCCGTGGTCGGAGGCCTTGATGAGGCCAGAGATCAGGTCGTCCCCCGGATCGAGCCGCTTGCGGTGGATCAGCTCCGCGAGATACCCGCGCATCTTCTTGACCGACCGCGCGACCCCGCCGCGCGGCCCTCCGCCGTGCCGGATCATCATCCCGGCCCAGTCACGGAAGTCGTCCTGGTCCTCGCGCGGGACGCCGAGCAGGTCGCAGATCGCGTAGATGGGCAGCGGAAAGGCGAACTCGTGGATGAGGTCGGCGCTCCCCTTCTCCGCGAACCCGTCGATGAGCTGATCGGTCAGCTCCTGCACCCGCGGCGCGAACTCGGCCACCCGGCGCGGCGTGAACGCCTTCGACACCAGGCGTCGCAGCCGGGTGTGGTCGGGCGGATCGATGTTGAGCAGATGCGTCATCAGCTCGGCCTTGCGCTCGCCGGGGATCCCCGTCTTCCCCTTGGCGTGCGCCGGCTCGTCGTGGTGCGCGGGGTTCTTCGACAGCCGCTGGTCCGCGAGCGCCTGCCGCGCGTCGGCGTACCGCGTCACCAGCCACGCCTCGACCCCGCTGGGCAGCTCGGCCCGGTGCACGGGCGCGTGCTCGCGCAGCCAGGCGTAGGCGGGATACGGATCGGTCGCGAACTCCCAGGTGAAGAGCGCGGGGGCGGCGGAACCGCCGGGGGCGGGGGGCTGGTCGTGCATGGCCCCGACAGTAATCGGCGCCCCTGCCCGGCTGGGCGGCGACCACGGTGTGTCCGTTCCCCAGGTGCGGTGCGCGGCCGGGGGGCGGCGCGGGTGTGTCCGTTCCCTACGCGGCGCGCGACCGGGCGGCGGCGACGGGTGTGTCCGTCCGCGTCCCCGGCGTGGAGATCCGGGATTAGATGCTCCCGTGGACGCTCAGTTGCTCAGAAGCACGTTCGCCGTCGTCGAGAGACGGGCGGAGCATGCCGTCACCTTCTTCTACTCCCATCTGTTCTGGCACAACCCGGGCATCCGCGAGCTGTTCCCCGAGGACCTGCGGCCCCAGCGCGACCGGCTCTTCGCGGCGCTCACCCATGTGGTGAACCGCCTGGAGGACCCCGGGCTCCCCGGCTATCTCGCGCACCTGGGGCGCGATCACCGCAAGTTCCTCGCCGCGCCCGTGTTCTACACGGCCGTCGGGACCAGCCTGGTCGCCGCGTTCGCGCACGCCGCCGGGGCCGCGTGGAGCGTCGAGGCCGAGAAGGCGTGGACCGAGGCGTACGGGCGGATCGCCGATCTGATGATGCGCGGGGCCGAGGAGGCGGCCGGGCGGGGCGAGCCGCCCTGGTGGGACGCCGACGTCGTCGCGCACGCGCGCCGCGGGGAGGACCTGGCGGTGCTGACCCTGCGGCCGCGGCAGCCGTTCCCGTACCGGGCGGGGCAGTACACCGGCGTCAGCTCGCTGCGGGTCCCCCGGGTCTGGCGGACGTACTCGCTCGCCAACGCGCCCCGCGCGGACGGGACGGTGGACCTTCACATCAGCCGGGTATCGCGCGGCGTGATGAGCACGGCGCTCGTCGCCCGGACCCGCGCGGGCGAGACGCTGCGGCTCAGCGCCCCGGGCGGTGCGCTGACCGCGCGGACCGAGCCCGGCGCCCCGCGGACCTATGTCGCCGCCGGCACCGGCTGGGCGCCGGTGAAGGCGCTCCTGGAAGAGGTGGCGTCACGGGAGGACGGCACCGAGGCGCGGCTCTTCGTGGTCGCGCGGGCGAAGGAGTACCTGTACGGGCGGGAGGACGCCGAGCGCCTGAGGGAACGGATACCCGGGCTGCACGTCACCTACATCGCCTCCGCGCCCGGCCGCCCCCGCGACCAGGCCACCGAGCGGCTGGTCCACGCCCTGCACACGTGCGGGAACTGGCCCCGGCACGACGTCTACCTCGCCGGGCCGCCCGGCTTCCTCCACGAGGTCACGCCCGTCGTGGAGCACCTGGGCGCCGACCCGGCGCGGATCTTCCACGACCGCCTCCCGGCGGTGGACCGGCTCCACCCCCGCCCGGCCACCCGGGCGGAATGGCTCATCGAACCGCCGGCCCTCCTCTGGCACGACCCGGAGGCCCGGGACCCACGCGGGCGGTGAGCGACGGGAGGCCGGGGCGGGCGCCGGCGCGCAGCCGGACGGCCCCGGGGGCCGGGAGCCGAGGCGCACGACGGGTGCCCAGCCGGACGGCCCGGGGCCGGGCCCGCGCGCTACAGGCCCTCCGCCGCGCGGATCGTGTCGCGGTAGGCGCGGGCGGCGGCCCGCAGCGCGGCCTCCGGGTCGACGCCGTCCGCCTCCGCCTGGGCGGCGAGGGCGAGCAGGGCGTAGCCGACGCCCTCACCGGACGGCGGCTTCACGTCCAGACCGGCGGTGCGGACCCGGCCCGCCAGCTTCGCGGCGAGCGCCAGACCCGGCTGGCCGAGCGGGACCCCGTCCGTCACCGAGTCGCGCTGCTTCTCGATCGCCTTGGTGCGGTGCCAGTGCGCCTTGACATCCTCGGGCGTCTCGGCGGTCGCGTCGCCGAAGACGTGCGGATGGCGGTGGATCAGCTTCTCGACGATCGTCCCGGCGACGTCGTCGATCGAGAAGGGCTCCTCCTCGTGCTCCTCGGCGATCCGGGCGTGGAAGACGACCTGGAGCAGTACATCCCCCAGCTCCTCGCGCAGCTCGTCGCGGTCGCCGTCCTCGATCGCCTCGACGAGTTCGTACGCCTCCTCGATGCCGTACTTGGCGAGCCCCTTGTGCGTCTGCCGCGAGGACCACGGGCATGCGCGGCGGATGCGGTCCATGACCTGTACGAGGTCGAGGAGGCGGGCGCCGGGCAGGTCGTACGAGCCGGGCAGCAGTTCCAGGTCGGGCATGGGGACCCGGCCGGAGCCGGCCAGCCGGGCGAGGCCGTCCGTCAGGGCCTGGTCGCCCTCGCCGGACGGCAGGACGACGACGGTCCGTCCTCCGGCGCAGGCGTCGACGAGGTCCCGCGCGTCGGGACGGACCTGCTCGACGGTGATCCCGGCGTCCCGCAGATAGGGCAGCTGGGGGTGGTGCTCGTCGGCGCACACCACCCGGTCGGCGGCGTGCAGCGTCTGCCAGGCGGGCCAGGACAGCAGTCCGGGGGCCACGCGGTGGCTGGCGGTCAGCAGGACGACACGACCGGTCTCGACGGGTGCTTCAGCGTTCACCCTTCGACCTTACGCGGGGCCGCGAGCGGACCGGACGAGAGGCCCTACGCGCCCGCCTCCGGCGCCTGCGGGTCCCGGCTGATCTGCCGCAGCCAGGGCGCGGTGTAGGTGCCGAGCTGGATCTTGTCGTGGTCCCAGGCGCCGAAGCGCGGGTTCACGTCGATGTCGAGCGCCTTGGAGGCGGCGGTGAAGACCTCGGTGAGCTTCTTCTGGCCCTCGGGGGTGTTGGCGATGCCGAGCTTGGCGGCGATCTTGTTCATCAGGACGGTGCGGCGGACGACCCCGTCGATCTGGTCGGGAGCGACGCCCTGCTGCTGGAGCAGCATCCCGGCGAGCTGCGCCTCGCCGCCGCTCTGCTTGGCGAATTCGCCCCGGGCCTTCTGGATCTCGCCGCGTCCCACGGTGATCCCGTGATCGGCGGCGACCCGCTCCACGACCCGGTCGAAGATCATCACGTTGAGCTTCTCGCGGCTGAGGTCACCGGTGGCCTTGATCAGCTCCGCGGCGTGCGGCGAACTCTGCTGGGCGGTCCGCACGTCCCGCACCTGCGCCTGGAGGTTGGACACCTCGATCCGCTCACCACCGACGACGGCGGCGGCCCCCGGGTGGGCGTCGCTGCCGCAGGCAGCGAGCAGCGGGGCCACGGCGAGAAGCGCGGCGGAGACGGAGAGCGCAGTGCGGCGGTGCAAAGGAGCCTCCCGGCGTGGGTCGTGCGTACGTAGAACGACCTTGCGGTGATCGATGTTAGGCAGTCGGCGTGGTCTGGGCCACTACTTCGAAGCGACTGTTTCGGACAACGACTCCCGCGTTCGGGTGGTGTCGGGTCGCAACATGATCGTCCGGGAGACCAGGAAGGTCACCGGGACCGCCGCGGCGGCCGCCAGGAGAGGGGCGTAGCGGGTGTCGAGGCCCGCGATGCCGACCATGAGGTAGATGCCGACCGTGGTGATCACGAAGTTCGCCGCGTTGGTGAGCGGGAAGAGCAGGAACTTCCGCCACGTGGGGCGGGTGCGGTACGTGAAGTACGAGGTCAGGAAGAACGAGCCGACCATGGAGAGCAGGAAGGCTGCGACGTGCGCGGCCAGGTACGGCATCGCCCGCATGAAGAGCAGGTACAGGCCGTAGTACGTGGCCGTGTTCACGACCCCGACCAGCGCGAAGCGCACCACCTGCCAGGTCACCGTCATCGGGTCACCGTCATCGCCGTACGAGCTCCTCCGGGCGCCGCTGCCGGGCGGGCGCCCCCGCGTTCGTCGCCTTCACCAGGAAGTGCGGGCGCCGCTTCACCTCGTAGTAGATCCGGCCGACGTACTCCCCCACCAGTCCGAGCATCACCATCTGGACGCCGGCGAGCGCCGTGACCGTGACGAGCAGGGTGACGTATCCGGGGGTGTCCACGCCGTTCACCAGTGCGACACCGACGATCCAGGCCGCGTACGCCAGCGCCACCGAGACCAGAATCATTCCCAGATAGACGGCGGCCCGCAGCGGCTTGTTGTTGAAGGAGAGAAGGCCGTCGAGGCCGTAGTTGAGGAGCTTCCCGAAGGTCCATTTCGAGCGGCCCTCCTCGCGCACCGCATTCTCGTACTCGAATGTGGTGGTGCGGAATCCGACCCAGGCGAAGAGACCCTTCGAGAAACGGTTGTACTCGGTGAGTTCGAGTATCGAATCGACCGTACGGCGGGAAAGCAGCCGGAAATCGCCGACCCCGTCCACCAGCTCGACGTCCACCAGCCGGTTGATCGCCCAGTAGTAGGCGCGCGCCGTGACCGTACGGGTCACCCGGTCACCGGTCCGGGTCCGGCGGGCGATGACCTGGTCGTATCCCTCCGCGTGCAGCGCCACCATGCGGTGCACGAGCTCCGGCGGATGCTGGAGATCGGCGTCCATGATGACCACGGCGTCCCCCCGGGCATGCTGGAGCCCGGCCAGCATCGCCGCCTCCTTGCCGAAGTTCCGGCTGAAGGAGACATAGCGGGCGCGGGGGTCGGAGGCGGCGATCTCCTCAAGCAGCGGGAGCGTACGGTCGTGACTTCCGTCGTCCACATAGACCAGCTCGAATTCACCGTCGAAGCGGGCGAGTTCGGTGATCACATGGTCGTGGAAGCGGCCGATGATCTCCTCTTCGTTGAAGCACGGAACCACAATCGAGAGCAGCACGGTGGAAACGACAACGGAGCCGGATGGCGGCGGCGGATTCGCGACGTGACCGCGAGGCGACCATTGCATGAACTGGCCGCGGTCGGGCACGATTTCGCCTCTCGCACTGGCATATTCGAACCACCATGGACATCCGGACAGCGCGCGCGGCGGGACTCGCCTCGCTCCTCACCGTGCTCGCCGTGTGCGCCGGGGACGCCGTCGCCCGCGCCTTCCCCTTCGGCCCGCGCCGGCGCGGCGTCAACGACCTGGCCAACCAGTTCGTCCCGTACCACGCCCGGCTCTGGGACCTGCTGCACGGACGCGCCGACGGCGGATTGCAGCTCAACTGGGGCTCCGGCTGGGGCACCGGCTTCCTGCCCGACCTCGGCACCTATCTGACCAGCCCGTTCGCCCCGCTGGTCGCGCTGTTCCCGCGCCAGGACATCGAGTACGCCGTCTACGCCGTCACCGTCCTGAAGATGGCGGTGGCGGCCGCCGTGATGGCCGGCGTGCTGCTGCGCACACGTCCGGGCGGATGGTGGGCGGCCGGGCTGCTCGGCGCCTCGTACGGCCTGTGCGGCTGGGCCGTCACCGAGGCCACGTACAACCCGATGTGGCTCGACGGGCTGATCGCCTTCCCGCTGCTGTGCCTGGTGGGCGAGTGGGTGCGGGAGGGACGGCGGCCGCTCCTGGGGCCGCTCGTCGTCGCCGTGTGCTGGGCCGCGAACTTCTACACGGCGTACATGGCCACCCTGGCGGCCGCCCTGGTGCTGCTGGTCCGGCTGGCGGAGACGGACTCCTTCGGGGTACGGGCGGTGGGGCGGGCGGTCAGGACGACCGGCCTCGGCGTCGGGCTCGCCGCACCCCTCCTCGTACCCGTCCTCCTCGGTTCCCGGCACGCCTACCCGGGCCTCACCAGGGAGTTCGCCCCCGCGGACTGGCCGGACCTCCTCGCCCGGCTGTTCCCGGTCACGTACAGCTACTCCACCCCGGCGATGTTCGTCTTCACCGCCGTGCCGCTGCTCGCCGGATCGCTGCTCCTGCGCCGGGACGTGCCGCGGCGGGCACGGTGGCTGTGGGCCGGCCTGGTGGCGACGGTCGCGGTGTCGACGCAGTGGGCGCCGACGCATCTCGTCTGGCATGTCTTCGCCACGCCCAACGGCAGTCCGTACCGGCAGACGTTCGTCCTCACGGGGGTCCTCGTCCTCGCCGCCTGGACCGGTCTCGCGCGGGGCCTGCCGGACCGGCGGGCGCTGCTCGGCGGTGCGGGCGTGATGGTGCCGATCGCCGCGGCGGCCCTGGTCAGTCCGCTGGTGAACGGCTGGGCGCTGCTGCTGTTCGGGGCGGGGTGCGCGGCGGTCGTGGGGGCGCTGCTGCTGCCCCGGCGCGGGCGGTACGCGCTCCTGGCGGCGGTGCTCCTGTCGGGGGCGCTGGTCGGACAGGCGGCGGCGACGACCGCGTACGCGGACCGGAAGCGGCTCTCCCACCTCGACGACTACCCGGCGTACGGCGCCGCGCACGAGCGCCGGGCCGCGGCCCTGGCGAAGGCCGACGGCTGGCCCGCGTACCGGACGGACTCGGGGCTGCCCAGGGTCGCGGGGAACGATCCGCTGCTCCTCGGCGGGCAGGGCGGCGCGTACTACAGCAGCCACACCCCGGCGGTGCTGACGCGGACCATGGCGGCGCTGGGCGGCGGCTGGACCTCGCGGGGGCGGAATCTGCCGAGCCTGGACAATCCGGTGACGGACGCGCTGTTCGGTGTGGGCGCGCGATGGCGGGACGGCCGGGTGGTCCGGGCGGAGACGGTGCTCCCCCTGGTGACGGTGCGACCGGAGGGCGCCGCGCCGCCGGCGTACGGGTCCTCCCCTTTCCGCAACCAGGAGCTGCTGCTGGGGGCCCGCGTGTACGAGCTGCCGAGGTCCGGGGGCTGCCCCGTCGGCAGCGAGGTCTTCCTCTGGGCCCCGGACTTCACGGGCACGGCCCGCCTCGGGGAGCGTGCGGTGGAGCTGCTGGGCGGGCAGCCGAGGAGACGGGCGGCGATGGTCTCCCTGGGCCCGCAGCGGGCGGAGGGCGGGCGCCCTGTCCTGACGGGCCGAGGCCCCCGGGGCGAGGTCGGCTGCCTGGACCGGTCCCGGCTGGCGACGGCGGTGACCGCCCTCCGCGCCACCGCTCCGACCGCCATACGGGTCACGGACACCGGCATCCGGGCCGAACTCGCCCCAGGCACGCGGGGAACGGTCGTGGTGGCGGCCCCCCGGATCGCCGGCTGGCGCTGCGAGGGCCGCCCGGCGGAGTCGTACGGCGGTCTGCTGGCGGTCCGTACGGACGGCGGCACATCGGTGCACTGCGCCTTCCGGACTCCGGGCCTGCGGGCGGGACTCGCCGTGGGGATCGCGGCGTCACTCGCCCTGCTGTGGGCGCACGTGCGACGACGGCGGGGGCGGGGCGGCCGTCGGGGGCGTACGCCACGGGTCCCGGCGGTCACCGACACTTCCGGTCACCGGCACGCCGAAGGGGCCGGACCCGGGCGGGTCCGGCCCCTTCGTGCGGGTGGCGTCAGTTCTTGACGGGCTCCAGGCAGAGGACGAACTTCTCGTAGTCCCACTCCTGCGCGAGCGCGGTCACACCGCCGCACTTGTTCACGTCGAAGGTGCCCTTGTGGACCTTGGTGACCTTGTAGAGGTCGGGTGCCTTGTCGGTGCACGCCTTGGTCTCGACCTTGGGGTCGTTGTCCGGGCCCGTCACGGTGATGCAGTCGCCGGCCTCGGCGTGCGTGGGGAGGTCGCCGCTGATGGCCGCGTAACCGAACTTCACGCCGAGGGCGACCACGATCGCCACGACGACGCCCAGGATCTTCTTGCCCAGGCCGCCCTTCTTCTTCGCGGGCGCGACGGGCTCGGCGGGTACGACCGGCTCGGCGGGCGCGAGCGGCTGGTCGGGGGTCTGCTGGGGCGGCGTGGTCATGAAGGATTCCTTGGGGACGTGTACATGATCGAACGCGAACGCTACATCCCGCGGAACACACAAAACGGACCCAACCGATCCGCTTCGGAATCAGATACGGAGTCGTGATTCTGCCGACCCGTCAGCCCGCGTCCCCTTCTCGCGCCCTGCCCGGCCCTACGCGCGCGTCCGCCTACGTACCCTCCGCGACGGCCGCCGCCCGCTGAGCCTCGAAGTTCCGTGCGTACGCGTCGAAGACGGCCGCGTCCTCGTACTTCAGCATCGCCTCGTCGTTCACCTTGAGCGCCGTGACCGTGTACGTGTGGCTGCCCGTGAAGACGATCTTCTTGTTCGCGCCACCGAGGTACGTGCCCTCGATCAGCAGGTACTTCGTGTGCGTCCCCGTGCCGCCGCGCTCGTCGTTGTGGAGCTGGTGCAGGGTGATGCGGCCCTTGGCGGTCGGCCTGGCGAGCCAGTCCGCCACGCGCAGGGGGAACTTCTGCGTGTCGACCGGCCAGTTGTCGAGCTTGCGGTAGACGATCTCGACGTGGCAGCCGGCGTCCGCGAGCATCCACAGCTGCTCGGCCACCTCGGGGCGGGTGATGTGGCCCTGCGCGATCCGGATCCTCGTCCGGCCGTCGGAGGTGCCGACGCCCGGGGCGTTGCCGTGGCAGGCGGCCGCCGTGCCGACCGGCTGGGCCACCGTCCTGAGGACGTCGACGACCACGTCGGTGGTGGAGCGCGGGAAGAAGTAGACCTTGGCCTGGCCGGCCTGCGTGGTCTGCGGGTAGTCGTCGACCTGCGGCCTCTCCCCGGCAGCGGCCCCGGCCTGGTCCGCGAAGTACGCCGTGTACGCGTCGAAGAGCTCCTTGTTGCCCGCCACCGTCATCGCGTCGTTCCACAGCTTCGTGCGGTCCTGCTCGATGAGGTTGCCGGAGGACTGCACCACCACGTTGTCCACGGGGACGGTGCCGTTGCCCTTGGTACGGGAGAACAGGAAGTACTTGTTGTGGTTGACGTTGGCGTACCAGCCGTCCGGGTCCGTCGACGTGGTGCCCGGGTCCTTGGCGAGGCAGGCCTCCTCCGCCTTGCAGATCCGGACCCAGGAACCCCCGCTCAGCCCGTTCCTGAGGTTTCCGACGGCCGGATAGCCGGCGGTGTCGTGGTCCAGGACGACCTGGACGGTGACCCCGCGCGCGTGGGCGGCGAGCAGCCGATCGGTCAGCCACTGCGAGCCGTAGAGGTACAGGGACATCCGGATGGACGACCCGGGCTCGGCTCCGTCGACGAGCCGTCCCAGGTGGCTGAGGATCCGCCCTTCGGCGGTCACGTCGCCCGACGGGTCGTTGAACACGGGGCCGGTGGTGACGGCCACGACCGGCTCGGCGCTCGCCGCCGGTGTGGCCGCCAGCAGCCCGCCCAGCGCGAGGGAGGCGGCCAGGGTCTTGAAGCTTCTTCTCCGCATGGTCACTTGCCCATCATCGCCCGGGCTTCGATCTTGGTGTGGTGACACGGGTCACACCCTCAGCCCAGGGGTCCCATCTGCTGCTGCCGCGCCAGCGCTCGCCGGAGGTCCGTCGGGAGGGCGTGGTACGGGCCGTAGACGCGCTCGGTGTCGTAGAGCAGGGCCCGCAGGTGCTGGTGGGCCGCCGTGTGGTCGCCCGTCGCCAGCAGCAGGTTGCCGATCCGCCTGCGGATGTCGAAGGCGCGGGCCGGGTCCGTGCCGTTGTCGACGTACGGCAGCAGGGTGCGGTACTCCGCCAGCGCCTCCGCCGTCTCGCCGAGCTGCTCCAGGCACTGGGCCGCGTCGTAGCGGAACTCCAGGGTCTGCGGATCGCCCGGTCCCGCCTCCGCCGTACGGTCCGCGGCGAGACGGCGCAGCTCCGGCAGGGCCCGGCGGTACTGGCCGTCGTCCATCAGGGTCGTCGCGTACTGCTTGCGCAGGATGCGGACGACGGGCGAGTGCTCGCCGTGCTCGGCCGCGGCGGCGGGCAGGATGCCGCCGAGGATGTCGACGGCCTGGGTGATCGAGCCCTCGCCGAGCAGGCGCTTGACCTCGTCGACGGCGGCGGCCACGTCCGGGCGGGAGACGGGCGGCGGGACGGGCGGCGCGAGCGGTGGCGGCGGTGCGGAGGCCCGGTCGGGCCAGGGGGCGTGCGGGCGCAGGAAGGGCCGGGTCGGATCGAGCGGCCCCGCGGGGGCACCGCGCGCGGGCAGCAGCGGGAGCAGCGCCTCGTACACCTCGTGCGCGCCGGACGGCCGGTGCTGGGGGTCCTTGGCGAGCAGCCGCAGGACGAGCGCCTCCAGCGCCTCCGGCACCTCGGGCCGCAGCCGGCGGACCGGCACCGGCGGCTCGTACAGATGGCGGTGCAGCACGCCGAGCGCCGTGGATCCGGCGAAGGGCACGTTCCCGCTGAGGAGTTCATGGAGCAGGACGCCGAGCGCGTACAGGTCGGTGTACGGGCCGACGGCGCCGCCCATGGCCTGCTCGGGCGCCATGTAGGCGGGGCTGCCGATCGGTGAACCGGTGTGGGTGAGGCGGGTGGTGTCGGTGTCCAGGACGGAGGCGACGCCGAGGTCGAGGACGGTGACGCTGCCGTCGGGGCGCACCATCACATTGCGCGGCTTGAGGTCGCGGTGGACGATCGGCACCGCGTGCACGGCGGCGAGCACCGCGCACAGCTGGGCGGCGACGGAGACCGCCCAGGGCCAGGGGTAGGGGTCGTGCTCGGCGAGATGGTCGGCGAGGTCCGCGCCTTCGACGTACTGCATGACGAGGTAGAGGTCGTCGCCGTCGCCGCCGGCGTCATGGACGGTGACCAGGCCGGGGTGGTCGACCTGGGCGGTGACCCGGCACTCGCGGACGAAGCGGCGCCGCATCTCTTCGGCGGCGGTGGCGGCGGCCATGTGGTCGGGGCGCAGGAGCTTGACGGCGACGCGACGGTCGAGCCGTCCGTCGTACGCCGTCCAGACCTGGCCCATGCCGCCTTGGCCGATCATCGCGGACAGTTCGTAACGACCGGCGATGACGCGTCCGTTCACTTCCCCTCGTCCTTGCGGAGGAGGTGGCTGAGCTCGTCCAGCTCGGCGCGGACCTGGTCGATCCGGGGGCCGGCCCGAGGCGGAACCTCCGGCGGGGGCGGGGTCTGGGGCTGGGGCTGGAGCCGCGGCTGCGGAAGGCTCTGCGGCTGGGGCTGGGGCTGGGCGGTTGCCGGGGGGTAGGCGGGCGGGTAGGCGTGACCGGCCTGGTGCCGCGGGACCGTCGTCGCGTACGGCGGGTGGCCCGCCCCACCCGACGGGCCGAGGCGCACCTTGTCGTGCCGGATGTCGGCGACGAGGAAGTACGCCGTGAACGCGATGGCGTTGAGGATGATCAGGCCCACGGCGATGTCCGCCTGCGTCGTCTCGACGTTCTCGGGCAGCAGGACCCCGCCGGTGATCATGACGGCCACCGAGACACCGCAGAGGACCCAGTCCAGCGCGCGGCGGGTCACGACGGCCAGCCGGAGCATCGTCGCCCAGGTCAGGAACCCGATGCTGAGCAGCGGCAGCACGGTGAAGAGGACGCGGAGCACGACGACGGACGCCGGAAGGGCGCGCGGAGGTGGCGGGGGCACATGGCCGGGGCCGTACATTCTGCTCCTGCTCGAAAGGGTCGGTGGCGGGGACGAGCGTATACACCGACACGGACAGCGGCCTCCGGGTTGTACGGAACCGTTGCCGAACCGAGCACCGGCGGTGCCGCGGCCGCCGTCAGGGGGCCACCGTCCCGTCCGCGAGACCGTCGTACAGGCCCTGGACCAGCTGCTCCCCGAGCCGGCCCGCCAGGCGCAGGGCCTCCTCGAACTCGGCGAGTCTCCGGAACCGTTCGCCGTACCGCTGCTGCTCGGCGAGGGGCAGGCGCGGGAGTTGCAGGCGCCGGACGTCGAGCCGGGTGGCCGTGGAGGCGTAGCTGCTGGCCTGGCGGTTGTTGGCGGTGCCGCGCAGGAATCCGGCCAGGAACCAGGGGTCGAGGGCGGCCGGGTCGGGGCGCAGGAGCTGGAGATTGCGGCCGAGGGCGGCTCCGGCGGTGGCGGCGTCGACGACCCGGGCGACGGAGCCGCCGCCGAGGACGGGGACGACGACGTCACCGGCGCGGAGGAGGACGGGCTCCTCGGGGGCGCCTTCGGGGAGGGTGCCGGACGGGGGCTGGGCGGCGAGGACGTCGTGCTCGGTGAGCAACCGGACGGGCCGGGCCGGGCTGTCGGGGCCCGTACCGGCCGGGTCCGTGGCGTTCGCTCCCGCACCGGCCGCCGACAGGCCGGCGGTGGCGGTGGCGCCGGCGAGCGTGCCCGCGCCGCCCGCGCGCAGTTCCAGGGCGCCGGTGCGGGCGAGTTCGCCGACGGTGACGCCGGTGAGACGGGCGGCGGCGGCCGGATCGGCGGAGGAGGGCGGCGGGGCGAGGGCGACGGTGCGGCCGAGAGTCTCGGCGAGGCGGTCGCGGACCCGCGCCAGGTCCGCCGCGCCGCCGCCGGCGGCCGGGGACGGCAGATGGCGGGCCGGAGCCAGGTCGACGTCGTCGTCGAGGAGTTCGATGACGGGCACGGACCGGCTCGCGCCGGGGGCCGGCCCGACGGTGCCGTCCTCGGCGAACGGCAGCCAGGCGTCGAGGACGGCGGTGTGCACGGCCTGCCAGTCGAGCCTGTCGCGGCCGCCGGTCTGCTCGGCGGCGAGGGACGTGGTGTCGACGAGGAGGAGTTCCTGGGAGGCGCCGACACCGGCGGCCGGCTTGCGCAGCACCCAGAGGTGGAGCGGGATGCCGTACGGCGGTGCGGCGCCGGCCGGCAGCGCGACGACGGCCCGCAGGGCGCCCCTGCGGAGCAGGTCGGCGCGGATGCGGCGGCCGGAGCGACGCGAGGCGACGGCGGGCGGCATGAGCAGGACGGCCGTGCCGCCGGGGCGCAGACGGGCCAGGGCGTGCTGCACCCAGGCGAGTTCGGACTCCGTGCGGGCCGGGAAGCCGTACTCCCAGCGCGGGTCGTAGGCCAGTTCGTCGTGGCCCCAGTTGCGTTCGTTGAAGGGCGGGTGGCACAGCACGACGTCCGCCGCGAGGTGCGGGAAGGCGTCGGCGCGCAGGCTGTCGCCGGTCCGTACGTGGATGTCGGCGTCGCAGGCCAGGGCCAGGCGCAGGGCGGTGAGGGCCGCCAGGTCGGGGTCGGCGTCCTGGCCGTGGAGGGCGGCGGGGTGCTCGACGGCGCGCAGCAGGGTGCCGGTGCCCGAGGCGGGGTCGAGGACGGTGGGACGGCCCTCGGTGCCCGTGGCGGCGAGCGCGGCCATGAGGGCGGCGGGGCCGGGCGGGGTCAGCGTGTACTGGCGGGGGTTGGCGTCGAGATGCCGGCCGAGGAGGAACTCGAAGGTCTGGCGGGCGCCGGTCTCGGCGGCGAGGTCGGCGGTCGCGCGCACGAGCGGGAGGGAGGGCGCGAGTTCGGCGGCGGTGGGGGTGCGTACCGCTCGTTCGAAGCCGAACCGCTCGGTGAGCGCCTCCTCCAGGGCGACCGCCAGCGTCCCGGGGAGCCGCTCGTCCGGGACGGCGGCCAGCACCGGCCACGCCGCGGACCGGTCGCGTACGAGCAGCAGGACGGCGCCCGCGTGGGCGAGGGCGGTGACGGCACCGGCCGGGTGGCCCGCGATCCGCTGCCAGACCCGCTCGCGCAGGGGGACCTCGGCGAGCTTGCCCTGGGCGCGCAGCCACTCCTCGACGTCGGCGAGGGCGAAGGAGGGGCTGGTCTCCGTGCCGCCCACGGGCCGGGGGAAGTCGGGGTGGCGGCGCCGCCAGTTGCTCACGGCGGCCCGGCCCACCCCGGCCAGCCGGGCGATCCCCGCGGCGGTCACCTCTGTCGCGCTGTCCGGCACCTGACCGACTCCCCTCGTCCCCCGCTGCTGCCGCTGTGGCCCCGATAGTACCGACGAACTCGGGGCAGGCCACTTCACAACGTGAGCTCCATCAAGCACGGTGAATCATGTTGACTCGGTTCACAGACTCTGCTGTTATTGATCCATCGCTCCAGCCCATTCGACCGGTCCGGGAGGACACAGCCATGTCCCATGACGCCTCGCCCTTCCAGCCCGCACCGCCCACCCCGCCGATCGCACCGGTCATGACGGCGTTCCGCAACGGGCTCGGCACCGCGGCCCTGGTCCTCGGCATCATCGGCGCGGTCTCCGGACTCGTCCCCTTCCTCTTCTGGCTGGCGGGCGTCCTCGGCCTGCTCGCCCTGGTCCTGGGTCTGGTCGGCAAGGGCCGGGTGAAGCGCGGCGAGGCGAACAACAAGGGCGCGGCGCTCACGGGCGCCGTCCTGGGGCTCGCGGCCCTCGTCCTCTCGGTGGTCGGCGCGGTGATCACGTACACGGCGGTCAGCGAGGCGGTCGACGAGATCGACAAGGCCGTGGGGGACGCCGCGCCGAAGAACCCGTCGTCGGGGCGGTCCGGCGCGGCGGAGGGCGGCGGCAAGGCCACTGACCCGGTCAAGGGCCTCGCAGCCGGAAAGACCTCGCTCTACGACGACGGGATCAAGGTCACGGTCTCGGAGGCGAAGGCGTACTCCCCGGGCGAGGACGCGGCCGGACACACCAAGGGCAACAAGGCGTACCAGGTCACCGTGGTGATCGAGAACGGCGGCAAGGAGAAGTTCGACGCCACCCTGGCGACGCTGGACGCCCGCGCCGGCAAGGACGGGGTCTCGGCCGAGCAGATCTACGACGAGAAGGTCGGCACCGGCTTCAGCGGCACGATCCTGCCGGGCAAGAAGGCCACGGTCGTCTTCGCCTTCGACGCCCCGGCCGACGCCAGGAGCCTCTCGGTCGACGTGTCCCCGGGCCTCGGGCACAACGCCTCCCAGTGGGAGCTGAAGATCGGCTGACCCCAGGCAGCCCCACGGCAGCAGCCGTCCCACGTCGGCAGGACCGGGCCGTACCCGTCACACCCCGGCAGGACCCAGCACACCCGTCAACACCCGTCAGCACCATCAGCATCCGTCAGCACCTGACAGAGCACTCGTCACACCCGCACCATCCGGCGCCACCCGTGCCGCTCGGATCCCCACCCCCGGAGTACCACTCATGTCTGTCACCGCCCACCGCCCCCGGATCCGCCGCACCGCGCTCGCCGCCGCGTTCTGTGCCGCCGTAGCGCTCGGTGCCGCCGCCTGCGGGCCCTTCTCCGACGACCCGAAGGCCGCCGGCCCCTTCGGGGAGCTGTCCGGACCCCAGATCGCCGACAAGGCGATCGCCGCGACGAAGACCGCCGACTCCCTCACGCTCGACCTGGCGCTCAAGACGACCGACGGGCCGATCAAGGCGTATCTGGCACTCGACACCCAGGGGAAGTGCGCCGGGACCCTGACCGTCGGGACGACGGGCACGGCGGAGCTGATCAAGCCGGACGCCAAGGTCGTCTACCTGCGCTTCGACGAGGCGTTCCTGCGCGAGGAGGCGAAGGGCGAGTCGGCCGAGACGCGGGAGGCGATGCTCAAGGAGCTCAAGGGCCGCTGGGTGAAGACGCCGGTGACGGACCCGGAGGCGAAGGACAGCCTCGAACTCTGCGATCTGAAGGCGCTCCTGCGCGACTTCGAGCAAGGGCTCGACCTCTCCGTGAAGGGCGAGGAGACCACCGTCGGCGGCAAGAAGGCGCTGATGCTCACCCAGGCGTTCGACAAGGAGAAGACGACGCTCTACGTCGCCACGGAGGGTGAACCGCGGATCCTGAAGATCGTGACGGCGGGCGGCGAGGAGCCGGGGACGATCACCTTCGCCGACTACGACAAGCCGGTCGTGGCCAAGGCCCCGCCGGCCAAGGACGTCCTCGACGAGCAGAACTAGTCGAGGGGGCGGGGGCTCGTCCGGGGGGGGGAGCCCCACGGGGGGTGTGAAGGACGCCGGAGGAGGCGACCTTCACACCCCGGCCGCCGTTCACACCTCGCCGCTGTTCACAGCCGGTGGCGCACCCAGACGTTCGGTTCGACGTACACGGCGTAGCCGCGCGCGGTGTCGCAGTGGACGGGGACCAGCGCGCCCTCGACCTCGACCGGGCCGTCGGTGTCGAACGGCAGCCCGGTCCACTTGCGCCAGTCCTCCAGGGCGGCGGCGAGCGTCATCGAGACCGGGGCGACGCCCTCCACCGTGCCGCCCGCGCGGACGTGGACGCGCAGCCAGGGGTCGTGGGGCAGACCGTCCGCCTCGCGCGTACGGAAGGCGTACTCGCTCATCGGCGCGCCGGCCTCCAGGTGCTTGGCGTTGGGGCGCACCGGGGCGACGAGGTCGGTGAAGCCGAGCCGCTTGGCGTTGTCCCGCAGGGCGGTCAGCATCATGGCCGAGATGCCGCGGCCCATCACGCGGCTGTCGACGGTGACCTCGATGGCGCTGACGGTGTCGGGGATCCGTCCGTGCCGCTTGTCGGAGAAGGCCCAGAGGAGCATCTGGTCCCAGCCGGTGGCGGGCAGTTCGCCGCGGCCCTCGGCGCGGAGCTGGAAGGGCACGCTGAAGGCGCGCGCGACGACCTTCCCCTCGGCGTCGGTGGCGAAGAGGACGTACTCCGGCAGCTCGGCGACGATCCGGCCGATGTTGGCCCAGCCGATCGGGTCGTGGAGCATGAACTCCGGCCACACGTCGAGCATCCGCCACATCGGCCCCTGGAGTTCGGGGCGTTCGGCGAGGGTGGTTATCTTCAGCTCCATCCGCGCAGGCTAACCACCGTCCCGGCACCCCCCAACCGGTTTTCTACGGAAGCTTCTGCTGGGGGCAGCCGGCGAGGACGCGCTTCATCGCGTCCCGCTCGCCACGGGTGACCCACACGCCGTACTTCTTCTTCACGGCGACCTGCCCGGCCACATACGTGCAGCGGTACGCCTTGTTCTGCGGCAGCCAGGTCGCGGCGTCGCCGTCGGACTTGCGGCGGTTGGCGCCGGCGTCGACGGCGAGGAGATTGAGCGGATCGTTGGCGAAGCGGCGCCGCTTGTCCGCGTCCCACTGCTGCGCGCCCTTCTGCCAGGCGTCGGAGAGGGCCACGAGATGGTCTATGTCGACTCTGCTGCGGCCTCGTACGAAGTCGACGCGGCGGCCGGTGTACGGGTCGTCGGCGAGGACCCCGGAGACGACTTTGCAGCGGCCGTCCTTGAAGCGGACGTCGGCGAGGTCGCGCTTGAGGATGTCGTCGCGGGTGCCGCAGCCGTTGCCGTCGACGTCGGCCCAGGCGTTGCCGAACTTCTCCCGGTCGTAACCGGTCCTGGGGGCGCGGCCCTTGACGGTGAGGGTGTCCACGGCGGCGAGCGCGGAGCCCCGGCCGACGGGGGCGCCGCCGGTGCCGTCCTCCGTTGCCGTGTCCGTACAGCCGGAGACGAGGAGGACGGCGGCGAGGGCACCGAGAGGGAGGGGCGCGCGGGGGGCGCGGCGGGCGGCGAGGTGGTGGCGGTAGCGGGGCACGCCGGGATCCTAGTCAGGCCGTCTCGTGGTCCAGACCATCAGGCCGTTCGGCGCGCGGATCCGGCGGGGGGCGCGTAGCGTCGAATGCGCTGTATGTCCCCTTTCCGAAGGAGTGACCCATGGGGATCATGGACAAGCTCAAGGGAATGATGAGCCAGCATCCGGAGAAGACCGGGAAGGCGTCCGACGCCGCCGAGAAGCAGATCAACGACAGGACGGGCGGCAAGTACACGGACCAGGTCGACCAGGGCCAGCGGCAGGTCGAGGACCGGCTGGGCATGACGGACAGGGAGCGGCGGGACCAGCAGCCGCCGACCTGATCCCACGGATCCCCACGGACGGTGGACCCCGGCCGCGGAGCGCCCACGCGCCCTCCGCGGCCGGGGCCGCGCCGCCCACCCGCCCGCCGGGCCTTGCCTGAAGCCCCATTAAGCCCCCTGAAGTCCCCTGATAGTCCCCCCGAGAGTCCCAAACCCCCAGGGAATAACCGGAGTCGAGCTCCACTTGAAGGTGTGGCGCGCGCAGGACCTCAAGATCGAGATCGGCATCCGGAAACCTTCGACGGGCGGGACTCCATGACCTTCACGCACCCTCTCCGACGCACGGGCGTCGCACTCCTCGCGACCGCCACCCTGAGCGCCCTGCCGGCCGCCGGGACGGCCGGCGCCACCAGCGCGACGGATACGGCAGGAGCGACCAGCGCGACGGGCAAGGCGGGCACGGCAGGCAACCCCGCGTCCAAGGCGACTGCCTGGCGCGGCGGTTGGGGCGCCTCACCGCAGCAGCCGACGGCTCCCTTCGGCCCGAACTGGTCCCGGGACGGCTTCTCCGACCACACCGTCCGACAGGTCGTCCGCGTCAGCACCGGCGGCACCAAGGCCCGTATCGAGCTCTCCACCCGGTACGGAAAGACCCCCCTGCGCATCACCGGAGCCACCGTCGCCCTGACCGGCGAGGGCGCCTCGGTGAAGGCCGGTTCGGTGCGGCCGCTCTCCTTCGGCAAGAGCCGCTCCCTGACCGTGCCCGCCGGCGCCACCACGTACAGCGACGGTGTGCCGTTCACGGTCAGGGCGCTGGAATCGGTGACCGTCACGCTCTACCTCGCCGACCCCACCGGGCCCGCCACCTTCCACCACGTCGCCGCCGCCACCAGCTACCGCGCGGACGGCGACCACCGCGCCGACCGGGACGGTACGGCGTTCAAGGAGACCAGCACGTCCTGGTACTACCTCACCGGCGTCGAGGTGTCCGGCGGCCGGCCCACGCACCGGGACGGCGTCGTGACCTTCGGCGACTCCATCACCGACGGCGTCGGCTCCGGCCTCGACGCGAACAACCGCTACCCCGACGAGCTGGCCGAGCGGTTCGCCGCCGCCGGGAAGCCGCGCTCCGTCCTCAACCACGGCATCGCCGGCAACCAGGTCCGCAACGACACGGTCTGGGCGGGCGAGAAGGGCATCGAGCGGTTCCGGAAGGACGTCCTGACCGAGCCGAACGTCCGCACGGTCGTCCTCCTCGAAGGCATCAACGACTTCGGCGGCAGCCGCCCGAACGACATCGCCGCCCCGACGCCCGAGGTCTCCGTCGAGCGGCTCATCGAGGGGCACCGCGAGCTGATCCGGCAGGCCCACGCCCAGGGCATCCGGGTGGTCGGCACGACCCTGACGCCGGTCAAGGGCTCCGTCTACGACGACCCCGCCGTCGAGGCCAAGCGGGACGCCTTCAACGACTGGGTCCGCACCTCGGGGGCGTACGACGCCGTCATCGACTTCGACCGCGTCGTCGCCGACCCGGCCGACCCGGACCGCATGCTCCCCGCGTACGACTCGGGCGACCATCTGCACCCCGGAGACGCCGGGTACCGCGCGATGGCCGGAGCGCTCGACCTCGGCCGGCTCTGATCACCCCGCCGGCCGTGCCCGCACAGCGGGCACGGC
>NZ_JBSFTU010000038.1:0-60544 GCF_053591435.1 Streptomyces sp. NPDC003027 | reverse complement strand
CTTGGATACGTGACCACCTATGCACTGAGCTCCAGAGGGCGCATACTGACATGCGTGAGTGATGGGGAGGAGCTGCCACCCGAGCAGCTAATGGACATCTACACCCGGAAGTCGGTCAAGATTGCTGGCCGGCGCGGAGACCTGTCTCCGTCGACGCAGGAGGGGAGGGGACGCCACTGGGCAGACTGGAACGGCCTCACGGTACGCAAAATCTGGTCTGACAAACTCAGCGCGTCGAAGGATATCAAGCGCCCCGACTACACAAAGGCGCTCCTAGCGCTTGCATCCGGCGAGATCAAAACACTGTGGTGCTACAAGCTGGACCGTTTCGACCGCAAAGGCGCGCTTGCGGTGCTCTCCACGCTGGAGAATCTGAACGGCGGCCGAATCATCTTCGGCGAAGACGGATTGGATTCCTCCGATCCGTCCCACCGTCGAATGATCATGTGGAAGGCGGAAGACGCGCGTGAGGAAGCTGAGCGCATCTCTAAGCGCGTGACCGACACAAAAGCGTCTCAGCGTGACAACGGTGAATGGGTCTCGGGCCGTGTTCCGTACGGCCTTGTCGCCGATGAGGACAGAAAGCTGGTGGAGGACAAGAAGCCAGCGCACCCAGAGCACCCAACGAAGGGGAGTAAGGCTACCGTCGCTAAGCGGATCTTCCGAGAGGCGGCCGCCGGGCGAAGCCTGCGTGAGATCGCGCAGGGTCTCGACAAAGACGGTATCCCCGGGCCCATGGGTAACCGCTGGAATCACAACACGATTCACCGGATCCTCCATAATCCCGCGTATAGCGGGTGGCAGGTAGTGAAGCTGACGAACGGCCCCGGAACCATCTACACCAACGACAAAGGAAAGAGAGTTCGTGTCGGTGTGCGGCTGGTGACCGACGCACAGAGGAACGCAGCGACGCGTGCACTGGCCGGCCACTCAAAGCCCGACGCTCAAACCAGTGGCGCCGATCGTGGACGAAAGCGACATCTCCTGACGGACCTCAGCCGGTGCCACGGATGCGGCAGAGCGGCGCCAGTGATGAGCCGCTCCTACACGTGCATGTCGAAGCAGGGGGGTAGCAAGTGTCCCGCGCCCGCGTCGGTGTACGCGCCCGCTGTCGAGCGCTACGTGTCGCAACGCTGGTTGGACCGGCTGACGAACGCTGAGCCGGATGACCCGCTCTTGGTCGTCGTGGCGCAGCGTTGGGGCGCACTGACAAAGCCCGAGGAGACCGAGGAACTGATTGAGGCGCGAGCCGCTCTGGCGGCTGCTGAAGCGCAAATGGAGCGCCTTCTCCGCGACCGCAGGAAGGGCCTGTACGAAGGACCCGCGGCACGCTTCTTCGAACCCGCGTGGGAAGACGTCAACCAGATCATGGCCGAGGCGCGGGAAGTGCTCAAGAAGGCTGGAGGCGGAGCGGTGGACATCAGCTTCCTACTGGATCACGAGAGCGCGCGGGAAGCCTGGGATGCCGCAGATGTGCCACTCCGTCGGGAGTTGCTCCGTCTGGCAATCGACCAAGTGAAGCTGAAGAAGGTGAACACAACCAAGGGGCAGGCGAGCTTCGATGGATTCGAGCGCGTGGAGATCCGTTGGGCGACCGTCGACGAGGTTTGATGAGGGCGTTTAGGTAACGGATCGATAACGTCTTCGTCGACGTCATCGACGGCCTAGGCGCACGAGCGGTGGCGGATGGAGAGCTCTAGCGGTAGCCATCCGCCGTCGCAAGGAGCCGCCTCCTCCACAGGTCGCTGTGGATAACTACAGAGAGTGTGCGACTAGGGCGATTCCAGAACTGGCCGTAGTCAACTAGGTGTCAAAAGGTCAAACCAACCCCCTATTTTCATAACTCTCTAACACGTGTTAAGGAGTTTGGAAAAAAGGGGGTTAGTTTGCAGATTGCGCACCGGGCCGCGGAGGAGGATGACCAAGATCGTTACCGCGTAACATGCGCCCCATAACTAAGGTAGAGGGAAGAACTGGCGAGGCCGGCGACTGGCGCGGCTTCCCGCTCCCTCCTGACGGCCGGCGCCGCTCCTGCGCTCCCCGCACTCTCCTCCGGGTAGATGCGCGGTTGAGCGGCCCCGGTCGTTCAAAGACTTCTCGTCGACGTTCAGGGGACGGACGGCGGGGAAGGTAGGGGCGATCGTCAGCGCAAGCAGCGGGCCGGGACAAGACGAGTCATCCGCCGCTACCCCTACCACGGATGGAGTGGCGAGCGTCTGTCCGTTCGATTCGGGCGTCCGTCTGGTGACGGTGTGGGGTTCGATTCCCCTTGACCATGGTGGCGAAAAGGTAGGGCCGTGTGCCCGATGATCTGCGCAGGTCGGTTCGACTCCGGCCCCATCCACTGACGAGACGCCACGGTAGTTCAGCCTGGCAGAACAACCCTCCACACCCGCGTGGTCACTGGAGGGCAATGTCGCGGGTTCAAATCCCGCTCGTGACGTCTCGTTGCTGGTCTCGTAGCTCAGTTGGACAGAGCGCCGGCCTACGAAGCCGGGTGCGGAGGTTCGAGTCCTCCCGGGACCACGTCAGGAACGGCACCGAGTTGGTATAGCGGTCGGGGTGCCCATGGGCAGGGGTGATGTGGTTCGCCTGCCCGACGTCCAGCCCCCGTAGCTCAGTTGGTAGAGCGGCGTCCTCGTAAGACGCGGGTCGCAGGTTCGAACCCTGTCGGTGGCTCTGCTGTACCGCCTGCATCGTGGCGGATAGAGGACGCGGCACCTAGTGCGCGGCGTCCAGCACCCGGGCCTCACGGTCCGGACGAGCGGGCGTAGCTCAGTGGTAGAGCAGCGGTCTCCAAAACCGCCTACGGAGGTTCGATTCCTCCCGTTCGTGCTGACGGACGGTCGTCTCTCCGGAGGCATCCGGCACAGCCGACCGACGTCATGCCGCGCTAGCCCAACTTGGTAGAGGCGCCTGGCTCAGGTCCAGGAGGTTGGGGGTTCGAATCCCTCGCGCGGTACGAAGCCCTGATGGGCGATCTGGTGAGAGCGACGGCGCGACTTCCTTAGGGGCCGCATGCCCACTCACTGGCTCCATCAGGGCTGCACACGCGGGACGTAGTTCAGCGGTAGAGCGCCCGGTTTGGGACCGGGAGGTCGCAGGTTCGAATCCTGCCGTCCCGACGTATCAAGCGCCCCGTGAGGGCGGCAGACGCCCCGCCGGAGGCCCGGAGGAGGGCCCAATCTGACGGAGCTCCTATGCCACGCGTCAACGTCCCTGTGACCACCATCAGCCGCGCCGGCGTCGCTCTCGTACCGACGACTGGCGACCCTGTGAACCATCACGTGATGGTCAACGACGGCCGTACCGCCATCATCGTGGAGAACACCGGATCGACGGTGAGTCGCACGGTGACGTTCCGCTTCCGTCGCACCGTGGACGGTCAGAGCGTCAGTCCCCGTCCGGAGACGCTGGCAGTAGGCGAGAAGCAGGGCTTCGGCCCCTTCGATCCCTCGGAGTACGGCGGGAAGATGCAGATCGACGTTGACCATGCCGAGCTCAAGCTGACGCCCATTCGTCTGAGCTGACACGCCCATGACGCAGCTCCGCCGCGGAGGAGAGATCCCGCGAGCGGAGCTGAGCTACTTCAGGAAGCGGGACGGGCGAAGTAGTCCATTTCCTTGCGGCGAAACGTGAGCGATACGAACCGCTGCACCCCCTCGCCCTCCGCTTGCTGGCTGAGCAGCGTCCAGCCGATCGCTTCGACGTCGGCTATCGCGCGAGCGACATCTCCGTCCTGATTCCTCGGAGAGGGAGACGGATGGAAGCGGTACGAGAACACCGCGTCGCCCCGCTTGTACGCCTGGCCGGCGGCGTCCGTGATCGACGGGAAGGCGAGCTTCCCCAACAGCTTCTTCAACATGGCCGAAGCGTAGGCCACGAGCCGGTCAGGAGGTGGCCCTTTGGCGTGGGAAGGAAGCACCCGCAGAGCGCGGCTACCGCGCAACTGGCCAGCCATCTGCCGCCGCATCAAGCGCCGTGACGGGTACCGCTGTACGACGGTCTTCGAGGTAAGCGGGCGGTGCACACAGCCTGGCACTGACGTGGACCACATCATCCCTGGTGACGATCACAGCGACGCCAATCTTCAGCTCTTGTGTACGTGGTGCCACGCACAGAAGACCGCCCGTGAGGCTGGCATAGCCGCCGGGCTCAAGCGTGTGCGTACACACAAGCCACGTCCCACACACCCAGCACTGGAGGACTGATGCGAGTCATGTCGAAGCGCCTGCGTGCGTGGCTGTGGGGTGGAGGCAGCATGCCGTACCGCGTGCACGTACAGGTGCACACGTGTGATGCAGAACTGCGTGACAGTGCGCAGGCGATCAACGCTGCGCGCCTCCCATGAGCGGCGCCCATGTGGTGGTGTGGGAGGCGGATGACACGGGCGAGGACGGCGTGAGTGCGACGCATGTGCGCGTGAATGGCGTCGACGTCGGAACAGTCGCTGAGCCTCCGAAGATCACGGTCGGAACGCGCGGAGACGGATCGGTCACCAAGATCACGCTGACACTCATCCCGAGTCGGCTGGAGATCCGCGGCGAGCTCGCTGACGGAGAGCGCCAGGAGCCGCGTGCCGGATTCGCAGCCAAGATCGACTAGCCCTGACCCAGGGGGGTGACCCCCTACCGGCCACCTTCCGGACCGTAAAGGTGCTGGTTCTCGCGCTCTGTACGGGTCTGGGGACCTAAAACGTAACGGCTAGACCCGTGCCGCTGGGAGGCCGGGAGGCGCCCGCGCAGGGCTCCTGAGGGGCATCTGAGCGGCCCGCCGGGCGCTAAGTGTTACTCGCCGGCTATCTCTCCACGTGATGAACTCCCAGGTCAGAGGCTTGCAAGTGTTACACGCCGCATCTACAATGGAGCCATGATGAGAACCGAGCGACTGTGCGCGCACTGCGGAGGCGACATGCCGATCACCGCCCGCGCGGACGCTCGGACATGCTCCGTTAGGTGCCGCGTGGCTCTGCACCGCGCAGAGAAGAAGAGAGTGTTCCCGCAGGAGCTCACGACCCGCGACAGGTGGGTCCGACGAGCCGCGGACAAACGACCGCTGACGACGACCGGCAGGGCCGCGTCATCGACCGACCCCGCGACGTGGAGCACGTACAAGAACGCCACGGAGTCCGTGGCCGGCGTCGGTATGGGCTTCGTACTCTCCGACGTCGACGACGTGGTCTGTCTGGACCTGGACCACTGCATCAATCCGCTCACGGGCCGTCTGGCGCCGTGGGCCGCAGCCATTCTCCGTGACGCGGGCGCCACCTACGTAGAGGTGTCCCCGTCCGGCGATGGACTGCACATCTGGGGCCGCGCCAACGTCCGACAGGGACGGCGCATCCGACGCCCCGACGGTACGGCCGTAGAGGTCTACGGAACGGGCCGGTACATCGCAATGACGGGGCGCCGACACGGTGCCTGCCCGTCCATCCTCGCGGACCTCTCCGCGGTGGTGAACAAGCTGACGGCGTAGCTCCCGACATGGGCGGCGTCTGCCGTTCATACTCGGGAGGTAACCCCATGGCACGTCTTCAGGTGATGCGCCTTCCTGCGACGCCTGACGATCCGGCGCCGTTCATGCTCGTTCTTGACGAGGTGAACACGCTGGACCTCGACTTCACAGACCCCGCGTATGCCGATGCCCTGAAGCACATGAAGGGCGAGTCCGGCGCGCGGTTTCTCTTCGCCACTACAGCCACTTTGGACGTGGTCTGATGGCTGGCCGCGGGCCTGCACCGAAGGACCCCGCGAAGCGCCGCCGGCGCAATGCCACAGAGCCCGAAACGGTCATCGTCAACGACGGCGAACTCCGCGGCCCGGAGCTGCCGGAAGGCGTCCTTCCGGGCGACGAAGAGTGGCACCCGATGACTGTGCGGTGGTGGCACACCTGGCGCGTCTCGCCGATGGCGTCGACGTTCCTCGAAACCGACTGGGCGTTCCTCATGGACGCTGCTCTCATGCACCACACGGCCTGGACTAAGGGCAAGTGGGAGTTCCTGAGCGAAGTGCGCATGCGCAGCTCGAAGTTCGGCGCCACACCGGAAGACCGGGCGCGCCTGAAGCTCAAGGTCGACGACCCCTCAGCGGCCCCTCAGCGGCCCGTGCAGAGCTCCGGCAACGTCACTGACATCTCTTCGCGCAAGGCGCGTCTAACAGGCTAGGAGCCGGCATGCCGCACGTCACTGTGCGCGCCCCCGGTCACGACCGCTCCCGCTCTCTAGGGTGGATGGCTGTCGCATGGATGGAGTATTTCGTTGTGCACGGCCCCGGCGACGTCCAGGGTGAACCGGTGCGCCACGGCGACGAGTACACAGGCTTCGTCGTTGACTGCTACGCGCTCGACGAGCACGCCGGGAAGATGCTGTACGACTCAGCGTTCTTCAGCCGCCCGAAGGGCTGCGACAAGTCCGGTCTCGGCGCCCGCATCGGCCTCTTCGAGGCGTTTGGCCCCTGTCGCTTCGACGGATGGGCTGAAGGCGGAGAGGTCTACCGCGACCCCTGGGGGCTCGGTTTCGAGTACATCTACGAGGCCGGCGAACCGATGGGCCGCCCGGTCCGCGTTCCCTACCTCCGCATCATGGCGACGGAGGAAGGCCAGACCGGCAACGTCTACGACACCATCCACTTCAACCTGACCGACGAGGCGTCACTCCTCTCGCAGATCCCGGGCGTCGACCCTGGACTGACGAAGATCAACCTTCCTGACGGCGGAGAGATCACTCCGTCGACCGCCTCGTCCTCGTCGAAGGACGGTGGCAAGGAGACCTGGGTCTGTTTCGACGAGACTCACCTTTACAACACGCCTGAGCTGCGGCGCATGTACGCGACCGTCACCCGAAACCTGCGCAAGCGGAAGAAGGGGGCTGGCACGTGGTACCTCGAAACGACGACGATGTTTGCCCCAGGGCAAGACTCCGTTGCTGAGCGCACGTATGAAGAAGCCGAAGCCATCCGTGAGGGTAAGAAGAAGCGCGGTCGCGCTCGACTCCTCTACGACCACCGGTACGGCGTCTGCAAGGATCTGAAGAACGAGGACGAGCTCCGTGCGGCCCTCCTGGACTCCTACGGCGACGCCATGGAGTGGATGGACCTAGAGACGCTCGTCGACGACTTCTACGACCTGCGCAACGACAGCGCCGATGGCAAGCGGTACTTCCTGAACAGCCGGACGTTCTCCTCCGATTCGTGGATGGACTCCGACGCGTGGGAGCTCTGTCGCCGACCGGAAGAGATAGGCCCCGGTGAGCTTGTCACGCTGGGCTTCGACGGCTCGATCCGCGACGACGCTACGGCGCTCACAGCCTGCCGCGTCTCCGACGGCCATCTCCAGCTCCTCGGAGTGTGGGAGAAGCCCGAAGGACCCGAAGGCGAGAGCTGGCAGGTGGACCGCGAGGCCGTAGACGCTGCCGTCGCCCGCGCCTTCGACCGCTACGAGGTCGCCGGCTTCTACTGCGATCCGCCGCACTGGCAGGACTACGTAGACGCCTGGACCCGCGACCACGGTGACGGACTCCAAATCAGCGCGACACAGTCCCGCCCGCTGGAGTGGTGGACGAACCGGCCAACGGCCATGGAGCACGCGCTAGATCGCTTCGTCGAAGCCGTCGACGACAAGGCACTCTCGTTCGCTGGAACCGACAAGGCAGACGATGAAGCGCCGTACTCGAAGCTGGGTGCCACGCTCACACGGCACGTGCTGAACGCGAAGCGCCGGCCGATGGGCCGCAACCACATGGGCATCGGCAAGAGCCACGCGAAGAGCCCGAGGAAAATCGACGCCGCCATGTCCGCCGTACTCGCCTACGAGTGCCGAGCGGATGCCGTCGCCGCAGGAATCACGAAGCGCAAGAAGCGCTCGTCCCGTCTCGTCACCTTCTGAGGGAGGTCCGTCAGTGCCTATCGATGCAACGAAGGTGGAGTCTCCCGGGTGGTGGCTTCAGCGGCTTGGTAAGAAGCTCCTGGACGAGAGGGAAGACTCCTTCGACTCAGACGGTGAGCGGACGCCAGGACTGAACACCCTCCAGCGCTACGTGGAGGGTAAGGCGCCTCTTCCGACCCTGCCTGGCCTGGACCCGAAAGAGGTCGGGGGGTGGATGAAGGACGCGCGAACGAATTGGACGCGACTCGTCGTTGACTCGCCGGCTGAGCGCCTTCGTGTGACTGGCTTCCGCTCCAGCGGGGACAACGATCGTCAGAGCGTGGCCGACGAGGAAGCCAACCGGATTTGGCGTGAGAACGCGATGGTGGCGGACTCTCGCCTCGTCCACTACGGCGCGCTCACTCAGCGCCGTGCATTCGTCCTCGTGGAGCGCGACGTCGACGGTCGTCCAGTCATGACGCATGAGACTCCGCGACAGGTAGCCGTAGAGCGCAAGCAAGGAAGCCGCCGCGAGCTGGCAGCGGGCCTGAAGATGTGGCGGGACGACTGGACCGGGGACACCCGAGCCACGTTGTGGACGCCTGATCGGATCTACGAGTTCGTCACGAAGAACTCAGCTCCTACGTTCAGCGGTAGGGCCGCGTCGCTCCGAGGATGGGACGCGTTTACGGTCCCCCGGGATCGCGACGGGCATCGACCCAACACGCTGGGCGTCGTGCCGCTCGTTCCCTTCATCAACCGGCGCCAGGTATCTCCGGAAGGTTTCGCTGAACACGAGGACGTCCTCAGTGTTCAGAACCGCATTAACCTCAAACTGATCATGCTTGTGGCAGCCGCGAAGTACGGCGCCTTCAGGCAGCGTTGGGCTGCCGGCCTGGAGGTCGACGAGGACCCGCTGACCGGTAAGGCCATTGAGCCCTTCCGGCTGGACATTCAGAAGCTGTGGACGACGGCCGACCCCGAAGTGAAGTTCGGCGAGTTCGCGGCTACGGATCTTGCGCCGTACGTGCGCTCTGTCGAGTCCGCGGTTCAGGATCTTGCAGCGATCAGCAAGACGCCGCCTCACTACATCATCGGCGCCGTCGTGAACGTCAGCGGCGACGCTCTGAAGGCCGCGGAAACGGGCCTCGTCGCGAAGGTGCTGGACCAGCAAGACGACTTTGGCGAGAGCTGGCAGCGCACGATGCGCCTAGCCTTCCTCGCCTCCGGTGACGAAGTGCGCGCGAAGGACTACACGCTCGAAACCGTGTGGCGCGACCCAGAGTCGCGAACGGTCTCCGAGCTCGCCGACGCTGCCGTGAAGAAGCAAGCGGCCGGTGTCCCCTGGCGTCAGCGCATGGAGGATCTCGGCTACACCCCGGCGCAGATTGACCGCATGGAGACGGACCGCGCTGCGGACGCCCTTCTCGCGACGCCGGCGCAGGATCCACAGCCCAACGAGCTCCAGACTCGCCGCGAGCAGCGTGACGGACGGACCGTGATCGGACGTGGCAATGTCCCTGACGCGGCTTGACCGACAGTACGGAACGGCCGTCCGCGGGATCTGGACTTCGGTTCTAGGCCGCGTCGGTCGCTCGTGGACTGATCTCGGATCCTGGCGCGACGGCGACGTCCGGCGATTCCAGCGGACAGCGCTGCCGACACTCATTGCAGGGCAACGACAGGTCGCGTCCCTGACCACGACCTATCTAGAACAGCTGTACCGCGAGATAGCCGACGAACCATCCCGCGTAGACCTGGACTTCGACAAGGTGACCGGACGTGCGCTTCGCGACGTCGACCCCGAAGAGGTCTACCGGCGGCCGTTCGTAGACGTCTGGACGGCCCTCTCCAACGGGGAGACGCTGGACGTTGCGCTAGATCGCGGCGCACACCGACTCGACACCATTGCGAAAACGGATCTCCAGCTCGCTCGCACGCACACCGTCCGCGAAGTCACGGCCGATCAGCCGGGCGTGGAGTACACCGTCCGCGAGCTCCAGGGCGAATACGACTGTGCCCTGTGCATGATCGCGTCGACGCAGCGCTACCACAAGAAGGATCTTGCCCCGATCCATCCCGGCTGTGACTGCCTCGTCAAGACCGTCCGGAGTGACTACGACCCGGGACAGATCGTCGACGAGGAGCGCCTAGAGCGGATCCACGAGCTCGTGGAAGCGGCGCTAGGGGAGTCGGACCGCGGAGGACGAGCGGTCGACTACCGAAAGATCATCATCGCTCGCGAGCACGGCGAGATTGGGCCCGTTCTGGGCTACCGGGGTCAGCGCTTCACCGGACCCGACGACATTCACCTTCCGACCTGACGCCCGACATGGGCTGACGACTCCCGACAGGGGACCTTCAGCATGCCCAAGCGCACTCTTGCCCGCCGCAATCTTCTGACCTTCGCCGCAGACCCCTGGACCCTTTACGAGGTGGAGCCCGGTACCGGTGGTGGCGGTGGTGTCAACACGCCGCAGCTCAACGAGCACGGCTACCCGGACAACACGCCGACGTCCGACATGACGCCCGAGCATCAGGTTGCGTACTGGAAGCACCACGCCCGTAAGCACGAGACGGCTGCGAAGGCGGCACCTGATGCTGCGGAGCTGGAGCGCCTGCGCCAGCGAGATGCCGATCTGAAGCGCATCGAGGACGAGCAGCTCACCGAGACACAGCGGATCCAGGCGGAGAAGGACGCCGCGGAGGCTGCGCGCGTGGCTGCTGAGGCTGCCCGGGACGCGGCCGTCGCAGAGGCGCTGCGTATCAGGGTCGCGGCCGAGAAGGGCCTTACCCCGGCACAGGCAGAGCGGCTCCGCGGCTCGACGAAGGAAGAGCTCGAAGCCGACGCGGAGGCGCTGAAGGAGCTTTTCGGCTCTATGGGCACGAACGACGGCGCCGGATCTGGCGCTCACCGATCCGGCGGTCCCCGCGGGGTCGACGTGGGCGGCAGCAAGACCACACAGGCCGGCGCGGACCTGTGGCGCGAGCGCAACCCGCGCAAGAACTGATCACCCTTCTACGGAGGACACATGGACCTCAGCCTCAAGACTGAGAGCTTCACGCAGGACCGTCGGGATTGGCTGGGGTCCGCCCACGGCACCGACGCTCCGGTGGGCGCGACTCTGGACGTCACCACGTTCACGGCTGGTACCCACTACCCGAGCGGCTACCTGAAGAGCGGCATTCCGCTGGGCAAGATCACCGCTTCGGGCAAGTACGGCCCATACAGCGACGGCGCGACCGACGGTCGTCAGACCCTTGTGGGCTTCCTGTTCACGGGCGTCGACGTTAAGGCCGGGGCTACGACCGTCGTCGGTTCGATGCTCATTCATTGCTTCATCCGCGAGGCGAAGCTTCCCGTCACCGTCGACGCCGCCGGAAAGACCGACGTCGCCGGCCGCATCATCTTCGTCTGAGAGGTACTGACGCATGCAGCTCATTACTGAGTACGCCACTCCGGCGGAGCTGACCGGCTACGCGCGAGCGGCGGAGGCCGATCGGGACGAGAACGAATTCAGTCTCTCCCGATGGCTTCCGAACGACACGATCAACGACCTGACGTACCGCTTTACGAAGGGCGGAGGTGGCCTCACTGAGGCGGCCGTCTTCCGGGCGTACGACGCTGAGTCGGACATCGGCGCGCGGCCAGGCGGCGCCCGTGTGAGCGGCGAACTGCCGCCCATCTCGCGAAAGATGCCGGTCGGTGAATACGAGCGAATCGTCCGCCGGAACGTCGACTCGCAGAAGGAGGAGATCCGGGACGCTATGCTCGCGGACTCCATCCGCCTAACCCGCATGATCGCGGCCCGAATCGAGCTTGCCCGGGGCGAGGCGCTTTTCAACGCGTCCGTGAACCTGAACGAGAACAACGTCCAGGCCGGCGTGGACTTCGGCCGCAAGTCGGCGCACAGCGTCACGGCTGGAACGCTGTGGAGCAGCACCGAGACCGCGACCGTCTACACCGATCTTCAGGCGTGGCTCGACGTCTACACCGACACGAACGGCACCCTGCCGTCGTACACGCTGATGTCGCGGAAGATCTACAACTTCCTGCGCCGGAACAAGCAGCTTCGAGAGCTGGCGTTCTCCGGTGCGTCGACGTCTCCGACCGTTCTAACGCGCGACGCGCTGAACGCGGTTCTGGGCGACTTCGACATCCCGCCCGTCGTGATCTACGACGCGAAGGTGTCTGTGGCTGGTGTTGCAACGCGGGTTACTCCGGAGGACAAGATCCTCTTCCTTCCCGAACAGGGCGACGCTGCGGGCAAGACGCTGTGGGGTGTGCCGGTCGAAGCCGACGACCCGCGTTACGGCCTGGCTGGCGACGAGGCGGGTATCGCTGTAGGCGCCTACAAGAGCGAGGACCCACAGACTGTGTGGACCCGCGCGACTGCCATCGCCCTTCCCGTTGTAGCGGCCCCGGACCTGACCTTCGTCGCCGACGTCCTCTGATCAGAAACGCGAGGCATTGACGCATGGCCAAGCTGGCTACGTTCGTCCACGTGACGGACGACAAGGGTGCGAGCCACGTGTTCGGCCCCGCCGACGAGGTCCCAGCGTGGGCCGCGTCGAAGATCACAAACCCAAAGGCGTGGGCGGAGGCGCCGCCGTCCGCTAATCGATTGGCGGACCCCGCTCCGGTAACCGCACCTGTGAAGAAGGTTGCCGCTAAGCGCACGCCAGCGCGACGGAAGGCGGCTGCGGATGACCCTGTTCACGGCGACTGAGCTCCGCACGCTCCTGAAGCGGCCGCTGACGGACGATGAATGCGCACTGGCGCATGACCTGACGGAGGGGGCTTTTTACATCGAGGTGGGGGACCGGCTTGCAGATCCCCCACAGCGAGGCGTGAAGTCCGTAGCGCTCCTCGTTGCCGCACGGATTCTGACCAACCCGAGTGGTGTTCGCAGCGAGCAAGCTGGCGGAATGCTCCAGTCATACGCCGATTCCGAGACAGGCGTCGTCCTCTCTGACGACGAGCGGCGCCGGCTGCGCAAGGCCGTCGGCATGGCGTCCGGCGCCGGAATGCTCAGTATCGCAGGTGAGAGCGTCGAAGCGCCCGTGACCGTGTGGCGGCCCGCATGAGTCTGATCGCGTCGCTTCTGGCCGACAGCTTGGTCATCGAGCGGGACGGGGCGCCCGTACGCGACTCCACCGGAACGTATGTCCCAGGCCCAAAGGTCACTTTCACGGTGCAGAACGCCACGGTCATGAGCCCCTACGGCGTGGCCGTGGGCTCATCATCGGAAGAGCACAACGCCAGCGAGACCGTCACGACGCGGCGCATCCTCAACGCGCCGATCGGCACTGATGTTCGTCCCGCAGACAGAGTTCTGCACCGGGGACGACGGTACGAGGTCGTTGGTTGGCCTCTGGAGTTTCCGCTGACGTCCCTCGCACACATCGAGGCGCAGCTCAAGGAGGTGACCGGCTGATGGCTACATATCGCTCGAAGTACCACGGCCGGTACTCCGGTATCGGCGCCATGCTTCAACGCCCGTGGCTTCAGAAGCCTTGCCGCGATGCGGCTGTGAAGATGAAGGCACTGGCAGAGGCCGCGTCCCCCGTCGGAGATCCGGAAGAGGACCGGCACCCGGGCCTGTACAAGGCGTCGTTCGACGTAGTCCCGATCTTCAAGAACGTTCCCTTCCGCGGGAAGCCCCGAATGCGCCCCGGCGCCCGGCTAGTCAACACGGCTCTCCACGCCTGGCGCGTGGAAAAGGGCGACGGACGAGTCCCGCGCTACGCACCACTTCAGAAGGCGATCGACGCCATGAAGGGGGCGCACCTTGGCTGACGTAGAGGCTGTATTGGCCCCGTGGGTGGAGGCAACCTTTCCAGGTGTCTTCGGCTGCGCTGAGACGCCCGCCGACCTGGAAGAGCGGCTACCCGTCGTGCGCGTGGAGCGCATCGGCGGCGGCGACGCCCGATTCCGTGGTCACCCGCGCGTGGCCGTCGACGTCTTCGCAGCCACGGCCGACGAGGCGCGGACTCTGTCCAACGCGATTCGGGACGCGCTCCTCTTTCTCCGCGGCCCGGTGAACGGTGCAGTTATCAGCGGCATCCGCTGTGACGCCGGTCCCTCGCGCCAGCCGTGGGCGAACGAATCCGTACACCGTCGCGGCGCCACGTACACCGTGAGCCTCCGGCCCGCGTAACCCCCTGAATCCCCGACCCGACGTCGAACGGCGTGCGGGTCTTTCGCATGCCCTGGAGGGCTCATGGCGGACACCCGCAATGCCGATCTGACTTTCGGCGCATCTGACTTTCTTGTCTACGTCGCCCCGCTGAACACTGCGTCGCCGACCGGCTTTGCTGACCCTGCGGCGCCCTGGCAGTGCATGGGCTGGGTGACGACGGACGGCGGTACGTTCGGCATCGAGGACGAATCCACGGACGTCCAGGCGGCCGGCTCGCTGGAGCCGATTCGTACGCTGATGACTCGGTCGACGAAGACGATGCAGGTCACGTTCCAGGAGGCCATCAACCCTCTGGTGCGTGCCCTGTACGACAACGTTCCGGTTGCCTCTCTGGAGCCCACTGACGGCGTCGTCTCGTACGGCATGCCGGATAAGCCGGCTGACCTGAGGTACGGATTCGTCTTCGACACGGTCGACGGGGACAAGCGCAATCGTTTGTTCATGCCCAACGGCAAGGTGACGGCTCGTGGCGAAGAGCAGCCGCAGACCACGGACGTGTGGGCCGTGCAGATGACCTTCACCTTCTACAAGGGTCTGACCCTGCCTGCGGTTACCCGGTCCATCGACTACGGCAGCGTTGACGTCTCCGGCTTCTTCCCAGCGGCGCCGTAATGACCAGCGGAGCCCTGTACCGCGCGGGTCCGGGGCTCCGCTCATCCACAAAAACAGAACTACAACGACCCGCGCACCAGACCTACATGTAGATGAAGGAGACCCGCGCGCATGACTGAAATGACCCCCGCTGAGGCGCAGGAGAACGAGGCGACGGAGACCTATGGCGTTGCGAAGCTCGTCGACGTCGACCTCCGTGTAAAGCCCGTCAACCGGTGGCGCCCGTCGTACCTCCGCGCACTGCGAGAGGGCGACTACGACACGTGGGCGGCCGGCGTCCTGCACGAGGATGACTACGAGACCTTCGTAGAGCTGGACGCCACCTTCGACGAGATCAACGCCTTCACCGCTTCCGCCATGGAGGCAGTCGGAGAGACCCCGGGAAAGTCTGGCGCACGCTCCACATCGCGACGGAGCACGCGGAAGCGCTAGAGGCCGATCTCGCGGTCCGCGGTATCGACCTCCTGGAGGTCTACCGCGGAGGCATGTCGATTCGCCGGCTGCGCATCCTGATCGACCATCTACCGCCGGAGTCGGCGACGAAGACGGCCATTAGGAACGCGATAGATCCCAGGGAGCTGGAAGCGGTGACGGGGGAGTACCGCCCGGATCAAGGCCAGTGGAGCGGCGTGGAGATGTTGCTCGCGTCCGTGAAGGACGAGGTGACGAAGCTACGGCTAGTGGCCATTGCAGCCGCAGGCGGTAAGCCGCCCGACTTCAAGCCGACCCCGCGACCGGGGATCCCACCCACATCTAGCGGGGGCCGTAAGCGGCTCTCCACCGAGCAGCGCCGCGCGCTAGACCCGCGGCTGAGGACCCAGCCGCAGGAGGCGTGATGCCAGACCTGGACATCGTCGGTGGTGCAGCCGTCGACGTCGTACCGATCGCACCGAACTTTCACAACAAGCTGAAGGCGATCGTCCTTCCCATTGCAGACCGCGTCGGCCGCGAGGCTGGCGAGCGCATGGGGGAGGCGATCTCCAACAACATTGTCGTGGCGATTCCGCAGGCGATCGTGCAGGGTGGCCAGGCCGCACAGCGGGCCGCAACCCGACAGGGTTCGGAAACGGGTGGTGCCTTCGCGCGCTCGCTGCGAACGAAGCTGGAAGCCGCCTTCAAGGCCATGCCGAAACTGGACGTGCGGCTCTCTGATACGGGAGTGGACGCCCAGCTTGCTCGCCTGCGCGCTCGCATGGAGACGTTGTCCAACAAGCGCATCGGCGTTGACGTCGACGTGGCAGCCGCAGAAGCGGAAGTCCGGCGTATCGATGCCGAGCTTCAGCGTCTCGGCGCCACGCACCCCAACATCGCGGTTAGGGCTGACACGGCGACGGCTCGTGCGGCACTTGCGGAGCTCCGTGCGGAGATTGCGGCCGTCGATGCGACGGACGTGGACCTCGATGTCGACATCGATACCGCAGGCGCTCGCTCCGCACTGATCTCGCTCGGTATCCAGATGCTCGCCCTGACGGCGATTCCCATGGGCCCCGTCATTGCGGCTGGGCTCGGAAGCATCGTTTCCATGGCGACGGCCGCCGGCGCAGGGATCGGCGCGTTTGCGCTCGCCTCAGTCCCCGCCATCAAGGGCGTGACCGACGCCATGAAGGCGCAGACGGCCGCGCAGGAGGACGCCACGAACGCAGCTAGTCGCGGATCCGCGGCGGCTGCGCAGGGTGCTTCTCGCGCGGTGCAGCTCGCCGGCGCTCAGGCGTCGCTCGCGAGCGCTCACCGAAACGCCGCACGCTCCGTCGCGCAAGCGAACCGGGCCGTGGAGGACGCGGAACGCGCCGTCGCACAGGCCACGCTCCGTGCTGCCGACCAGCGACGTCAAGCGGCTGAGGCGGTTGAGCGTGCGGAGCGATCCCTTGTCGACGCCAAGCGTGAGGCGCTGCGGGCGGAAGAGGATCTGTCACAGGCACGCGAGGACGCCGCCAGCCAGCTGCGAGACCTTAACGCCAGGCTCGAAGAGGGCGCGCTAGACCAGCGGGACGCGGCCCTCCGGGTCCATGAAGCTCAACTGGAACTCCAGCGCGTCATGTCCGATCCGAAGGCGACTGAACTCCAGCGCCAGCGCGCTCAGCTAGCGGCCGACGAGGCGAAGCTCCACGCCGCTCAGCAGAAGCGAGACTTCGCCGACCTGAAGAAGGAGGCGGAGCGCCAGCGTAAGGCCGGTGTCGACGGTAGCGACGCTGTCCGGGACGCTGCCGAACGCCTGGCTGACGCACAGCAGAAGGTGCGCAACGAGACCGAGTCGGTAGCCGACGCTCAGCGCGCCTCCGCACGTGCGCAGGTTCAGGCGGCACAAGAGGTCGCCGACGCTCAGCGGCGGGTTGCTGACGCCACGGAGAACGCAGCGAGCGCGCAGACGGCCGCAGCGGAGTCGATCGCGTCCGCGGAGCGGGCTGTAGCTGCTGCGCGTCTCTCCGGCGTTTCCGCAACGTCGAAGGCGCTCACGAAGCAGCAGGAGTACGAGCGGGCGCTTGCCAAACTGACGCCCGCGCAGCGCGACCTTTTCGACTCGATCGCAGGCCCCAAGGGCATCAAGAGCGCCTTCGACGCATGGCAGAAGAGCCTTCAACCACACACCCTCCCGATCTTCACACGGTCTGTCGACGGGGCAAAGGCTTCCCTGCCCGGTCTGACGCCCTTGGTCATCGGCGCAGCCGCAGGAATCGGCACGCTGATGGACAAGGCATCAGCGCAGCTCAAGACTCCGTTCTGGGTGAGCTTCAAGGCGGACTTGAAGGAGTCCGTGGAGCCGGCGGTAGTCGGTTTCGGCGTCGCCTTCGGGAATGTGATCAAGGGCATTGCCGGAGTCATCGACGCATTTCTTCCGCATATGGATGGAATTGCCAGCCGCTCGGACTCCATTACGGCGCGGTTCGCGAAGTGGGGGACGAGCCTCAAGGGCAGCCCCGACTTTGAGCGATTCCTCCAGTACGTGAAGGACACAGCTCCGGGGCTTGGGGATTTCCTCCGTGAAGTCCTTACGGCGGCACTCGACGTCTCGCAGGCTATGGCTCCTGTCTCCGAAGTGCTGATGGCAGTCCTGACGCCCGTCTTTGAGGCAGTGTCGTGGCTCGCCACGAACATGCCGGAACTCGTCATCACACTGTGGGCCCTTTGGGCCGCTCAGAAAGCGGTGGCGCTCGGAATGGCAGCCTTCGCGGCAGCCATGGTTCTGTACCAGAGCGTCATGATTATTGCGACGATTGCCACGGCAGGCTGGGCAGTAGCGCTTAACGCAACGGGCATCGTGCCGATAATCCGAGCCATTGTGCTCGTAATCGGTCTCCTCGTTGCGGCAGTGATCTACGCCTACAACAACTGGGACTGGTTCAGGAACACGGTCGACTTCGTGGCCGATGCCATCGGTAAGGCCATCTCGTTCATGTGGAACACCATCCTGAAGCCGGTCTTCAACGGCATTTGGTGGCTGATGAAGAAGGTCGGCGAGATCGCCGTATGGCTTTGGGACAATGCGTTGGGTCCGACGTTCAGCTTCATCGGGACGGCTGCGAAGTACCTGTTCACCGGCCTTGTAACCCTCTTTCTCCTCCCCGCGTGGCTGGCTTTCAAGGCACTGGGCGTGATCGGGATGTGGCTGTGGGAGAAGGCGATCGGTCCAGCATTCCGGTTCATCGGCGCCGTCGCTGTGTGGCTCTGGCGCACGGTACTGGCGCCAGCCTTCGCCGACATTGGCGCGCTGGCTATGTGGCTATGGCGGAACGCCGTCAAGCCGGCCTTCGAGGATATAAAGAAGAAGTTCGACGCTCTGGCAGCCGCAGGTAAGTGGCTGTGGGAAGTCGTGCTTCGCCCGGTCTTCGGCTTCATCGGGGACAAGGCGAAGTGGTTGTACGAGAAGGCCATCAAGCCTGCGTTCGACAACATCCGCCGCGGAATCGAGCTGGTCAGCAAGTCCTTCGAGGATGGCAAGTCAGCCATTAAGAAGGCGTGGGATCAGGTTCAGGACATCGCGAAGAAGCCTGTTCGCTTCATCATGGAGCACGTCTACAACGGTGGAATTGTCCCTCTGTGGAATCGCGTCGCCGACATCACGGGCGTGAAGAAGCTGAAGGCTCTCGACCTTCGAGGGTTCGCCCGTGGTGGCGTCCTCCCGGGCTCCTCCTCGTGGAGGGATGGGGACGATCAGCTCGTCCCCATGCGACGTGGCGAAGGCGTTTACGTCGCCGAGGCGATGCGTAATCCGTACGAGCGTGCGCGACTCTACGCCGTGAATAAGGCTGCGATGGCCGGGCGTTCGCTGAGCTCGTTCCAGGGCTTCGCGGAGGGTGGCATCGTCGGATGGCTGAAGGACAAGGCGCGCGACACCGCCGACTTCTTCAGTAACCCGCTCGATGTCTTCCGCAGCGCGAAGAACATCATGACGGATCAGATGCAGTCGATCCTCACAAATCCATGGGCCCGCGAAATGGCCAAGCTCCCGGGGAAGATGCTCGACTCCCTGAAGAACAAGGCCATGGACGTCCTTGGCTTCGGTGGAGGAAGCGGTCTGGGAGCCTGGGTCAAGCCCGTCGACGCTCCTTACGGCACCCCATACGGGCAGCGCGGCTCCATGTGGTCGTCCGGCCGACACACCGGACTGGACTTCCCCGCAGCCGTTGGAACCATCATCCGAGCCGTGGCTGGCGGACGAGTCAGCCTGGCGCAGGGCGGTGGCCCGTACGGCAACCACGTGCAGATCAACCACGGTGGTGGCCTGTCGTCGCTGTACGCGCACATGTCGCAGATCCTGACGTCGGTCGGTAAGACCGTGGGCCAGGGCGAGACGATCGGCCGTGTCGGCGCGACGGGCAACACCACTGGGCCTCACCTCCACCTGGAGGCGCGGCGCAACGGCGCGTCCGTCGACCCTATGCAATACCTGAACGGGGGAGGCGGCGCAGGCGCCGGATTCAGCGCTCAAGCTGCTGGAGCGGCTCAGGTCTACGCCCGCAACATGCTCTCCCGCTTCGGCTGGGGCCCGGATCAGTTCGGCCCGCTGAAGAAGCTATGGGAGGGCGAGTCCAACTGGCGCTGGAACGCGACGAACCCGTCCAGCGGCGCCTACGGAATCCCGCAGGCGCTCCCGGCGTCGAAGATGGCGGCTGCCGGCTCCGACTGGCGGACGAACCCTACGACGCAGATCAAGTGGGGACTTCAGTACATCAAGGATCGTCCCGACTACGGATCTCCCGCCGCCGCATACGCGAAGTGGCTGTCCCGATCGCCCCGCTGGTACGACGACGGCGGCTACCTCCCGCAGGGGCTCTCCCTCGTAGCCAACGGAACCGGGAAGCCGGAGCCCGTGTTCACCTCCGCGCAGTGGGACACCCTCCGCGCGTCCGCGGGACGAGGCTCGGGCCCGACAGAGATCCACGCCGACGTTCACGTCTACGTCGGTGATCGCGAGATCACGGACATCGTCGACACCCGAATCGAGGTGCGCGACACGCAAGCTGCCATGGCGCTCGAAACAGGAAGGTGGGTCTGACGATGACGGCCGACGAGAGCACACCGACGACGGTCGATCCAGACCCCACCCCTGAACAGGGCGGCGATCCGCCCGTGTACACCGCGCCGCCGGTGGAGCCGCTTCCTAACGGGCGGACTCTGCCACGGCGCGGCGAGCCGACCGCCTGGGGTGCGGCATGAGCGTAAGCACGAATCTGCTACCAGCGTCCGTATCCAGCATGGAGACGGACGCAAGCGGGTGGTCCGCCGGATCGAACACGACCGTTGCCCGGACGACGACCCACGCGTATGCCGGCGCTGCGTCGCTCCGAATGACAGCCACCAGCACCGGCACGGTGTCCGCGTCCATCGTCACCATGGTCTCGGTGACCAGCGGAAGTCCCTACACGCTGTACGCCTACTTTGCGAACGCTGCGACGGCTGCGGGGCGAACCGCGTCGGTAACTGTGCGCTGGTTTTCGGCGATACAGGGTGGCAACGGGATGGCGCTTGGGTCTGAAACGAGTGGTCAGGTAGCGCTTCCTTCAACGGGGTGGAAGACTCCGCCGCCGATCCTTGTCACGAAGGCACCAGGCGGCGCTGCATGGGCATCGGTCACGGTGACTGTGCACGGAGTGGCGGCGGGCACCAGTGCCGTTGTGGACCTCGTCACCTTCGGCCCACCCGCTCTCCTGGAGGGCAACCTACTCCCCTACAGCGTCCAGGGATGCGAGGGGGACGCCACGGGGTGGCAAGCCAACTGGAACGCCACGACGGACCGTACCAGTACGATTTCCTTCGAAGGCTGGTGGGCGCTTCAGCTCACCGCCACTGAGGCGGGGCTGGCACGGTGCATAACCGTCGACGCTTTCGCCGTCAGGGCAGGTACCGAATACTTCGGCTGCGCGCAGGTACTCGCCCCGGCGGGCGGTACTGAGGCCCGGATCCAGATTCGGTGGCAGGATTCCACGGGAGCGCTGCTGAGCACGAGCTCCCAGACCTGGACGTCACTCACCCCTGACTGGACTCGATGCGGAGTCGTGGCAACGGCTCCGCCCGGGGCAACACACGCTCGCGTGGTCCTGGAAGTCGTGGCGACGGCAGCGGGGCAACCGTGGGTCTTCGACGAGGTGCTCCTCCGTGTAGCGCCGACGCTGCCTGACTCGCTGATCGGCTATGCAGCCCAAAGCATCGAGGTCGGAGCGCAGGACTGGACAGCTGTAAGCGGATGCACAGTCGCGAGGTCCACCACCGTGGCCTACGAGGGCATCGCGTCTCTGCAAGTCACCGCATCTGGTGGCGCGGACGCAGTGGTCTCGATGACCCGGAGTGTGCCCGTCACTCCGCGCCAGGCGTACCAGATTGCTCCGCTTGTGTACCGCGCAGCCGGCGACGCGCCTGTCATGGTGGACATGCTGTTCACCTGGCGAGCCGCTGATGGTGCGGTCGTGTCGTCGACGTACTACCGGTGGTCCATGGCGGAGCCGGCCGGGTGGTACGCACCGCGTGGTAGCGCTGTAGCGCCCCCCGACGCAGTGTCAATGACGGTCGGGGTGCGGGTTGTCGACCCAGAGCCAGGTTCGGTTTTCTATCTGGACCACGTCCTCGTAGCTCCTGGAGGGATGGGGGCGGCAGCGGAGGTCATTCCCGGCGGATACGCCGCCCGGATCAGTCTTCAGGGCCTCACGACGGGCGGACACACCTACTGGGGACTCTGGCGCATGGGCCCGGATGGGCGGCTCACACCAGTGCGTGGCTCCAATGGCGACATGACGAAGGAGTTGATCACGGGTGACGTGGCAGTGGCGGAGGACTACGAGTCACAGCTAGGCGTCGACGTGCGCTACTACCTGAAGCTCTGGACGATGGACGACGGAGCATACGAGTCCTTCACGTCTGAGCCGGTCCGCCTGCCCGAGCTGGCAGAAACCGTTGTCGTCCTGAAGGATCCGGGCGTCCCGGCGCGCCAGACGACGGCCGTCGTAGCGTCGATGCCGGACTGGACGAGATCGGCTCGCCAGGGCGTGAACGCAGTCCGCGGCCGAGCTCGGCCTATCGTGATCAGCGACGTTCGCACCTCGCGCACTGGCACTTTGACGCTGGTCACCGAGACTCCCGAAGAGCTCAGCGAAATGTGGTGGCTCCTGGAGACAGGAGCCACGCTGCTGATCCAGTGGCCATCATCGTGGGCTGAGCGCGACGTCTACGTCCAGGTGGGCGAGGTCACCGAGGCGCACATCGTGCAGCACGCCCGTTACACCGACCGCACATGGTCAGTGCCTCTCATCGAGGTGGACCGCCCCGTCGGCGGCACTACCGGAAGCACCGACCGGACATGGGACGACGTGCGCGAGGCACACACGGACTGGCTGAGCGTCATGGCCGGCGCACGTTCCTGGCTCGACGTCTACACCGGAGTGGAGGGCGGCTGATGTATCCCGTGAGTGCGCGCTTCCTCGAAGCTCTCCGTACGTCACACCGGATCGTCGTCAGGGTCGACGCCTACTACGACGGGGCACTGACGGTTCCGGACCTCCCCATCGTGGACGGATCCGTCACCGTCGACCGCGGAAGTAAAACGCGTCGAAACCTGTCCCTCGTCGTGGCGGATCCCAAGCTACTGCCTTGGAGCCCCACGGATCCGCTGGCGGTTTACGGACAGGAACTCGTCGTGTCCCGGGGGATTCGATACACGGACGGGACAACTGAGATGGTCCCGCTGGGAACATTCCGCGTTGAAGAACCGTCCGGAGACACTCTTTACGGTCCTGTGACGGTGACAGGGAAGAGCCTAGAAGCTGCCATCATCGACGACACCTTTCAGGAGCCGACATCGACGCGGGGATACGGTGGCTGCGTCGACGCGATCACCGGTCTAATCCACGCAACGATCCCAACGGCGTCAGTCGTCAACCAAACGGCCGACGCCAGGAACCCAACATGCGCCGTCGCAGTTTGGGACGCAGGTGCGGACCGTTGGGAAGCCGTTGTACAGATAGCACGCGCCATGCAGGCAGAAATCTACGTCGATGCCCTGAACCGATTCGTAATTCGTGACCTACCGAATGTCCTGACCGACCCCGTTGCGTGGGACATCGCGGAGGGAGAGGGCGGAACGCTCATCGCCGCCTCACGAACGATGTCGCGTACAGCGGTGTTTAACGCCGTTGTGGCCAGCGGTGAAAATACGGCCTCCGGGAACGCGCCCGTAAGCGGCGTCGCGCGCGACACTGATCCGCTGAGCCCCACCCGCTGGGGCGGCCCGTTCGGGAAGGTGACTAAGTTCATTTCTTCCCCGCTGTGGACGACGAGTCCTGTATGTCAGTCGGCCGCTGAATTCGCGCTCTTTGACGCTGTGGCTCCGAACGTCACGGCGTCCGTAGAAAGCGTTCCGAATCCCGCGCTTGAAGGAAATGACGTACTCCGCGCCAGCCATTCCGGCCGACCAGAGCGCTTCCTCCTTCAGGCCGCGACGATCCCGCTGTCGGCAGACGGAAACTTCAACGTAACGCTGCGCAGCGGCAAGGAGGACGCGATATGACTGCCACAAACCGCCTGGTAGACGCCGTGCAGCGAGCCGCAGAGCGCGCCGTCACGCAGCTCGCATCCGGCTGGCTCCTAGCCTCCGTAACCGCCACGCACGCGGACGGCACAGTCGACCTGAGCACGGCCCGCGGAGCGGTGGAGCGTGTACGACGCCTTGCCTCCTATTCGGCGCCGGCAGTGAACGACGTCGTCGCAGTCGTCACGAGCCCTGACGGTAATTGGCTTGTGATCGGCGTACTGGCCTTTGCCTGACCGAAGCCAACTACTGACCCGGAAAGGGTAGGTTCCGCATGCCTGGATACGACGCCTTCGAGCAGAAGGTTCCATATCCCAAGCTCTCAGACACGCCCAACATTGAGACGGCGATTTCGGCGCTGGTCAACGAAACCGTTCCGCTCTCCAACATGGTGTTCGACAACGCCAACGCACGCGCAACAGTAGTCACTCAGCCCGTTGAGGGGATGGAGACGTTCCTCATTGCTGAGGGGCGTAAGGAAATCTTTTACGGGGGCGTCTGGAACGTCGTATCAATCGTCCCAACATGGGCAACGTACACGCCAACGTGGACCGGACTTTCCAACAACACCAATGGTGTTTCGTCGGGGCGAGTGTTCAAGCTCGGAAAGTGCTGGGAAGTAACCGCAGTGCTAACGGCAGGCGCCAGCGCAAGCCTGGGAACGGGCGCCATCAACCTGTCACTCCCTGCGCCAGCGGCAAACATCAGCGCTCAAGGCACGGGGTGGCAGGGGGTAGGCGTGTTCAAGCCCAACAACGGAACCGCTTGGGCCCCCCTCGTCGCCATCGTGGAGAAGGGCGCTTCGACGGCGCAGATTTTCGCGCTGCGCACGAACGACAACGAACTCATCAACCCCGGCATTGTGCCGCTGACGTGGGTAGCCGGCTCCGCAATGCGCGTCCAGTTCACGTACGAAGTCGCCTGACGTCGACGCACCACAGACCATTCGCCCCGCCTGTCGGGGCTTTTTCTATGCCCTGGAGGCGATCACCCATGGGTGAAATCTGGATCAAGGAAGCGGAGCGGCTGGGGGACGGCGACATCGGCGGCCCCATGGACTCGCCCTCCGCGCCAGGCCGCGCTGTCTGGCACACGACGGAGAGCGGTGCGGGGAACACATCGTTCAACGCCGTCGCAAGGTACCTGATCGACCACGCCAGCGAGCCACACATCCTCTACGACCCGACGACCGATCGGCTCGGTCAGTACGGGCCGCTGAATGAGTCCGCACGTGCCTTGCGCAACGATGGTGGGACGCGGACGAACCGAACTGGGCGCGTCTGCATACAGATCGAAGTCCTGGCAAAGGCCGGTAAGCCGTTCACGGGCTACTGGAAGCCCGGCCCGAACTTCCGGGCGCTCATGCGCGCAATCCGCTCATGGGGCATCCCAGACACCTGGCCCGCCGGCGCCCTCGCGACGTCGTACAGCTCCAACTCGCCCCGTCCCCGAAGCACCTGGGCGATGAAGGGCGGGCATTACGGACACTGCAACATTCCGGGTAACGATCACTGGGACCCGGGCAACATCGACAAGGCAGCAATCTTCCGCGCAGCGCCCAAGAACACGCCCGCACCTGCCCCGGCACCGAAGCCGTCTACGCCGGCCAAGCCAGTGACGAAGCCTGTCGTCGATCTCTCGAACTTGATCGCTGCGGCTCGTCGGGACCCCGGCCTAAAGCAGGGCGGGACGACGCACCCGGCGGACGTCCGCATCGTGGAAGCGGCGCTGAAGGCAGAGGGCCTCCTTCCGGCGGCGTATGCGGCCGACGGCTCTTACGGCACGCTCACGAAGAACGCAATGAGCGCGTGGCAGGAGCGCTGCGGGTACCGCGGACGTCAGCCAGGTCAAGCGGCTGACGGCATCCCGGGTCTCGCGTCCCTGACGAAGCTGGGCGCCAAGCGCGGCTTCTCGGTGAAGGCGTGATGGTGTGGCAGAGATCCTCGTCGCGCTTATCGGCGCCGCTGCTGTGGTCCTGGCCTCGTACATCCCTCTTATCCGTCGTCAGCGCGAGGCCGTAGAGGCGGAGGGCGTAACGACCCGGGATGCGGTCACGGCTGCCGTGACCGACGTCGTAGACGCCGTAACCGCTCGCTTCGACGCGCGCATCGACGACGTCCGCGACGACATCGACGACGTCCGCGAGTCGGTCGCGCGCGTCCGCGAGTGGCAAGCGGGCCACGACGCAGAGCACCTCTTGATCACTCGCCCCCATTCTGGAGGAGACGCGTAAATGCCTATGCCACCTGGAATCGCGACCGTCACCCTGACCGGCCGCTACATCCACCCCGACGGAACGCCGCTCCAGGGGACAGTACGCATCGCAGCGCCAACCCTGATCACGCTGTCCGGAGCCGATTCCCTTGTGAACGGCTCCGTAACGGTGACCCTGAACGCAAGCGGCTCCTTCACGGTCACGCTCGTGGCCACGGACAACACCGCAATGTCGCCGACTGGTTGGGCGTACAACGTCGTTGAGACGATGCAGGGGTTCTCCCCGCGCTCCTACGCCATCATGCTCCCGCAGGCGACACCCGTCGTAGACCTGGCGGACATTGCGCCGGCCAACCCGGACGACGGAGAGTACGTCCTCATTACCGGCCCTGCGGGTGCGGACGGGCGGACAATTCTCTCCGGAACGTCGGACCCGGCGGCCGGCACGGGGGACAACGGCGACTTCTACATCAACACGTCGACGTGGTTCATCTTCGGCCCCAAGGCTGCGGGCGCGTGGGGCTCCGGCACGGCACTGGCCGGCGGAGGAGGCGGCGCAGTCTCCTCGGTCAACACCAAGACGGGCGCCGTCGTACTGAACGCCGCAGACGTCGGTGCCGACGCTTCCGGATCGGCGGCTGCCGCACAGTCGGCTGCGCAGGCGTACACGGACGGCAAGATCACCGACGAGGTCACCCGCGCCACCGCTGCCTACGTCGCAACGACAGACCCGCGCCTGACTGACGACCGCAACCCGAGCGCACACGCCTCCGCGCACGCGACTGGTGGTGTGGACGAGGTCACTCCCGCAGCCATTGGCGCCGCCACTGCGTCGGGACTGAGCACCCTCGAAGGCCGAGTGACTACCGCTGAGACGGCGCTCGCGACCCGTCAGCGCCACGCCGTCCGCCGGGGTGACATAGCGGACCTGGCGCTCGCCGATCCGCTCTACTCCGGTAGCGCGCCGACGATCACGACGACGCAGACGACGACAAGCAGCATCACCAGCGCCGTGAAGTATGCGCCGCCGCTCGTGACGCTTGCAGGATCCGACGTCCGCGGAGACTTCCTCTTCCTCGGCGCCACAGACTTCCAGATCGGCGCCTCGTCGCCGGACACGAACTATGCACTGCCGACGTCGAAGATTCCGCACACCTACGCGTCGGGGCAGTCGGCGTGGGCCTTCGAGTTCGTGACCACGGCTGACGTCTTCGAAATGCGCTTCAAGTACATCAGCGCCGCGTCCACGTACAAGCTGACGGTGGACGGCCGACCGAACACGAACTACCCGGTGAGCGTCGGAGGGACGACGGCGGGGTCCGGGCACATGCTGAAGGTCGCCTTCAGCAGCGCTGCCACGCGACGCATCCGCATCGACCTCTTCAGCGTCCCCTTCGGCGGGATCTACATCGGTCCGAGCTACCAGCTTTGGCGCCCCGTGACCGCAGGCGGACGCTTCATGGCGCTGGGTGACTCCATCACCGACGGAAGCTCGCAGAATAGCGGCCAGGGTGTGGGTACGTGGCTCTACCGCGCAGCTCGGATGCTCGGGATCACGGACGTCTGGGATCAGGCACGAGGCGGCACCGGATACATCACGCCGGGCTCGTACGCCACCTTCGGCGACCGACTGACGGCTGACGTCGTCGCGTACAGCCCTGATGTCCTGATCATCAAGGGCGGATACAACGACGCCAGTGGTTCACAGCCATCGATCCAGGCAGCTGCCGCGTCGCTCTACTCCGCAGCAAAGACCGCGCTCCCGACGACGCAGATCGTCGTAGTCGGCCCACTTGCTCCAACGGCATCGTCAGCTGCGTCCCTCGTCAACACGGACAACACGTTGAAGACGGAAGCGCAGACGGCTGGGCTGCCATACGTCTCGTTGATCACGGGTGAGACGCGGAACGGCGCCGGGGCTGTCATCAGCACGCAGTCTCCGTTCATCACGTCCGCCAACGTCGCAACCGCCATCGGTGGCGACGGCGTCCACCCAACCGACGTCGGGCACGAGCAGCTCGCCCGGTGGATGGTGCGGGCCCTGGCGCCGCTCCTGCCGCTGTAAAAGATCAAGCAGGGTCCGCGTAACATTCTCGCTCCAGCGCCCCATAACTCACTCGTACACATCGAGGAGGACACATGGGGAACGTCGGCATCATCGGACGCGCCAGGGTCGGTAAGGACACGGCCGGCGCGTGGCTCGTGGATAACCGCGGGTACCGCAGGATCGGGTTCGCGGACCCGTTGAAGGAAGCGGCGCTGAAGCTGGACCCGATCGTGCATCCCGTCGTGCGGCAAGACGGCGCAGGTACCGACGACTACCGCCTGTCTGACGTCGTCGGGGAATACTCCCGTTGGGAGGCTGCGAAGGACGACGTTCCCGAAGTCCGCCGCATCCTCCAGGAGCTCGGCGCCGCCATCCGCGCCATCGACCCGGAGTTCTGGCTTCGTGCGGCGCTGGCAAAGGTCCAGGAGGCGAACGAGGCCGGCGTCCCGGCTGTCATCACTGACGTCCGCTATCCCAACGAGGCGGAGTCCCTGCGTCGCGCTGGCTTCCATCTCGTCTACATCGACCGCCCTGGCGTGCCGCAGCTCGACCACGAGTCGGAGGGAGCGCTGACGGCTGAGGACGCGGATTACCTGATCCACAACGACGGGGACCGCGCCCACTTCCTGAGGGAGGTGGAGCACTTCTCCGTAAAGGTGGAGCGCTTCGAGTCCCGTCGTCATCACGCCCGCATCTACTGAGAGGCCCCATGCAGAACTTCTTCCGCAACGCCTGTATCCGCATCTACGTCGCGCTTCAGGTCTTCGCCGCGCAGGAGCCGGTCAGGCTGCGCGCAGCACTACTGTCACTCGTGGCAGCTGTGGCCGTCCTCTTCCCCGCTGTGGCGGACGCAGAGATCACAGACAGCGTCATCGGTGTGGCCGTCGTCGCCCTCCCGCTTCTCGTGGGGGAGTCGACGAGGAAGCGCGTCACGCCGGTCAGCGAGTAGCACCCAAGCCCCCTGGTTCTTCGGAGCCAGGGGGCTTTTGGCGTAGGAGGAGAGATGACCATCAACGAAACTGAGATGTGCAGGGTGTGCAATGCGTACACGCCGCACCGTGAGCTATACCCCAAGTCCGGTAGACGTGCTGGGGTGTGTACACGATGTGCACAGTCGAGAAGGCGGCGTCCGCAGTGCAGACCATGCATAGTGTGCGGCAGGCCAATGCCCATCCGATCACGTCAGCATGCCCGTACGTGCTCCAGCAACTGCCGAGTGGCGCTGGCAAGGAAGACGAAGCCGGACCAGTACCAAGAACACAATCGTAGACGTCGTGCCCGTAAGGCAGCCGCCACCATCGAGCCCTTCACCCCTGCCGACCTCCGCGCCGACTGGGAGGAGCACGACCTGTGGGGTTGCTTCTTCTGCGGTGGCCCGCTGACGGACCTCCACGTCGACCACTTCTACCCGCTGAGGCCGGCCGACGAAGAGGAGGCGCCGGGACCACACGCTGTCTTCAACCTCGTCCCCGCGTGTGCCGAGTGCAACCTGAGCAAGAGCAACAGCGACCCGTGGGAGTTCCTGCGCGACGCCCTCGCAGCCCGTGGCGTCGACCTGGAAGCCTGCCTTGCGTGGTTCGACGTCGACTGACCCTGAGCCCCCTGTCTCATCCGAGGCAGGGGGCTTTTTTCGTTTGTTACTGATGAGTACGCCCCGTACCGACAGCCCCAAACACAGAACACACCCCTGACGCAAGTTAAGGGAGCCTTAGCTAAGGGCAAAGTTGTGCACCGCGTGGGCGACTACGGCACGTGCCGTGACCAGCGGTGCAGCGACTTTTGCCTGCACGGGAGGTCCGTCAAGCGACTAGCGGACCGTCGTAGATGCAGCGTCCCGGCGGTAGGGTTTCGCCATGCCGACCTCACCCGGCGGCCCACTAGTCCACGCACTGGACGCCTTGTGGGCCCGTATTCAGCACACGACCCCGGATCTGCCGGACGTGCGCATAGCAGTCACATCTTCCACGCCGGCCGCTGACCACGGTCCAGAACGGTGGACGGAGGACACCACCAAAGTTGTGTCCGGACTGATAGTCAGTACGGCCACCCTAGACGAGGGGGCTGAAGCCGTGCTGACGCATCTATTGCACGAAGCTGCGCACGTGATCAATTGGAGGAGGAACGTCAAGGACACGACGATGCACGGGGCCTACCACAACCAGCGGTACGCCAAAGCAGCCACAGACCTAGGGCTGACGTGGCCAGAGGGTGCAAAGCGCTCCGCGAGCCGCGGATACGCAGACCTTCAGCTCACAGACGAGATTCGGGCCCGGTACGCCGTCAACCTGGCCAATCTTTCCGACGTGATTCCCCTGGAGCTGCGGCACCTCGCCGTCCCAGAGGCCACTTCCAGGCCGGATCACCGGCTGTCGCTGAGGTGCAAGTGCAGGCCGCGTCCGCGAACCTTCCGGATCAGCCAACGACAGGCAGCGTGCGGACCCATTGTGTGTGGGGTCTGTAAAGCCGAGTTCACCGCCGAGTAGCGCACTTGCCGGTCAGGGTAGGCTCTACCGAGAGCAAATAACTTGCGGTAGCCTACCCTGGCCACCCCCCACGTACTGAGAGGCATCCCCATGGGACGCGACGTAGGCACGCTCCGCGACGGAAAGGTGATCTCCGTCGACCCGGGCACGCTTCCGGCGCTGGACGTGGAAGAGCTGACGCAGGAGTCTGAGGCGCAGCTCGTCGCACGCGCTACTGCGTACGCCCGAGAGTACGTACGCATCGAAGACCATCCCACGACGCTGCTGAAGAACATCGCAGCCGTGGCGGTGGCCTTGAGGATCAAGCTAGATGATCCGAAGGGACAGAGTTACGAGTACCGCGTGATCATGCGTGACATCTACGCAAACGCAGGTGTAAGGAAGGAGGTTCAGAACGCAGTCAGGTACCACATTGGGAACCTTCTGCGCCGAACCTTGACGACTCGCGAGTTGGAAAAGCTCGGCCTGCTGACCACTACGCCGCTGGAGCGCATGCAGGACAGCCGCGCTGTCGACGCTAAGATCATCAAGGCCGCAAAGCTGGCGACCAGCGCGGCGGAGGTAGTCAACCTAGGCGACGGCTCCACCGGTGAGCTAGTACCGGCAAAGGCGATCAAGGCCACAGCCGACCATCTGCGGTTGGCGTCCACATCTGCCAGCATCCTGAACGGGCTGCGCCCGGAGATCATCGACGAGCACATGACCGACGGGCAGCGCGCCAAACTGGACGAGGAGCTCGCAGCGATGCAGGAGACCCTTCGTCGTCTGCGCCGGCACACCCGTAAGCGCAGCTCAAAGGCATGATCGGCGCCGCCTGACGTCAGCCGGCCGCCTCCTCCCAGTGTGCAAACCGTCAAACTAGCCCCCTTTTTTCATAACTTCCTTGACATGTGTTAAGGGTTTTGGAAAAAGGGGGTTAGTTTGCAGTTTCGGCACCTGTAGGACGGACGAGGCTGCCGGAAAAAATCTTGGAAGTCCCGCGTAACAAACTCCCTCCAGCGCCCCATAACTAAGTCGTACACAGGAAGCGACGACGAGGCGGAGGCCACATGGCCGGAGTGAGTACGATCAAGCGCGGCGGGAGCCGCTTCTACATAGACCCGGACGACGCGCACATCAAGGTGCCGGGCGTGACGTCCGTGGGCGGCATGCTACCGAAGGATTTTTTGACGTTCTGGGCAGCGAAGGAAGCCGCAGAGGCGGCCGTCAACAACTGGGACATCGTCTCCGAGCTGTGCAAGCGGGACCCGAAGGGCGCCATCGACTACCTGAAGAGCGCGCATCGACGGAAGACGACGGCTGCGTCCGATCTGGGCTCGGCAGCGCATGACCTCTTCGAGCGCCTGGCCCGCGGAGAGCGGATCAATCCGAGGCACGTGCACAGCGACATCAAGCCGCATGTGCGCTGGTTCGAGGAGTTCCTCCAGGAGGTTCAGCCGCAGTTTCTTCACCTGGAGGAGACCGTTTGGAGCGACACCCACAGCTACGCCGGCAGCTTCGATGCCATCGCCGTCGTCGACGGTGAAACGGTTGTTATTGACTGGAAGACGTCGAAGGCCGTGTACGACTCGGTAGCGCTTCAGCTCAGTGCCTACCGCTACGCGGACCGCATCATCCTGGCGCAGACGGGCGAGTCTATCCCTGTACCTGAGATGGCCGGCGGCGCCGTTCTCCATGTCCGCCCGGAGGGCTGGGCGTTCCATCCGATCAAGTGCGACCGCGAGGTGTATGAGACATTCCTGCATCTTCGAGGCGTCTTCGACTGGGAGGCGGAGGGGAAGAAGCGCGTGGTCGGCAAGCCGATCGCGAGCGGCGGGGAGTTCCAGACGGGGACGCAGCGGAGGGCGGCGTGAGGTTCGAGATCAGGCACGAAGGCAACGGGACGGTTGATCTGGCGCTAGACGGAGTCACGCTCCTGGGTGCGTCCGGTGGCGGCTCGGAAGACGCGCTTGACTGCGTGATCGTCGGAATGACGCGTGCCGACTACGACTCCCTGGCGGCTGCGATGACCACGGAGCGGGCGCGGGAGCTGGAGCGTGAGTGCACCGAGGCCCGCGCACAGGCCACGCTCTGGAAGTCACTCGCCGAACGACAGGACAACACAGCGCCTATCCGTCGTGATCTGCGGATCGCGGAAGCGGAGCGCGACGAGTTGAAGCGACACGTCGAATACCTCCGCTATCAGGTGGAGGCGTTGTCTGGGAGTGCCGGGGACGGCGACGTCGACGAGTTGGAGGCAGTCATCATCAGCCAGGCGCGGGAGATCGCGCGACTGAAGGGGGAGAGCGCATGACCGAACCATTCAAGACTGCCACGGAGTACCGAGCCGCCCGCGCGAAGGAAGCCGAGAAGGCACAGCAGAGGCGCGCACTGATGGAAGCCGGCGGATGGGCAGTCATTTTCGTCGTGTTCTCGCCTCTGGAGGCGTGGCTTCTCATGCTCGTACTTGGCGCCATCCACGGTGTGTTCGCCCCTGTGGCGGCCGTCGGGTACGGGACGGCGCTCCTGTTCCTTCTCGGCGTCGACCTGGCTGGCTGGTGGGCTGGCCGCTTCCGCCGCAGCAAGTAACGCGAAGCACAGACGTGAGCGGGGCGTCTACGGGCGCCCCGCTTCGACGTACAGAGGAGAGAGCATGCACCACGAGTTCACGCCCTGGCCGAAGACCGCGCGCCTGTTCCGGGACATCGTCATCACGGAGAAGCTCGACGGTACGAACGCCGGGATCCACATCACGGCCGTGCCCGACGACGAGCCTGGCGTGATCACCGTATGGCCGGGGCACTGGACGTCGATGGTCGTCGACGGCATCCGTTACGTCGTCAGCGCACAGTCCCGGAAGCGCATCATCACCCCGGAAAGCGACAACTACGGCTTTGCCCGTTGGGTCTACGACAACGCTGAGGAGCTCGTCCGGATCCTGGGCGAGGGCCTCCACTTCGGCGAGTGGTGGGGGCAGGGGATTCAGCGGCGCTACGGGCTGGAGATGAAGAGGTTCAGCGTCTTCAACACGGAACGCTGGTTCAAGACGGGGGACGACGGGCTTGACTCAATGTCGACGCGTGCCGGCCTGTCGCCGCTCGCCGATCAGATCGGCGCCGTTCCGGTGCTGTACGAGGGCACGTTCAGTGAGTCGGCCATCGAGAACGCTCTCCTCCACCTGAAGGACTGCGGATCCGTCGCTGCCCCCGGCTTCATGAACCCCGAAGGCATCTGCGTCTATCACACGCAGACCCGCTCCGTCTTCAAGGTCACGCTCGACGCCAACGACGCAGGGAAGTGGGAGGCCGCAGCATGAAGTTCTTTACGTTCCTCTTCCTGATGACCGCGCTTGTTGCGGCCCTGTTCCTCGTAGCTGGCTGTGTGGGGGATGAGGCGGCGCAGCCGACGGGTGTCGAGATCGATATCGACGCTCCGAAGGCGAAGCCGAAGAAGCCGTCTACGCCGAAGGCCCCTGCGTTCAAGGCTCCGACGAAGGTGGGCAAGCGATGACCGACGATCCGCAGCGCTCTCCCGACTGGTGCTGGACGCACGGCTGCCACCGTTCCGCCTGTCCGCAGCCGCACTGAGGAGGAGAACTCATGAGCACCATCGACGTAAATGAGCTCGTCAATTCATGGCTGATCAGCCAATGGCTAGAGCGGAGCCAGTGGGAGTGGTGGGCGGAGCGCAGCGACAACACTTCCTTTGACGTGGAGGTGCACGGCCCTGCGTCGCTGCTGTCTGTGGAGACTGCGGACGCCGGGTGGGAGTGCGGTTGCTGGTCGAGCTGGACTCGTGACGATGACTTCGTCATGGAGGCCAAGATCAGGACGGCGGCCGGTGTGGTGACCTTTAAGTACGGCTCTTGGGCCGACTTCCCCAGCTTCATCGAGGAGCTGGATATCTACCGCCAGTCTTCGTGCCCCTACGACCGCTAATCGATTAGCGGACCTCCAGCCATAAACGCACTACCTAGCCCCCGGTTGCTTCGGCGCCGGGGGCTTTCGGCGTAGGAGAGAGGAGAGCTCATGGCGAAGCCGAAGGGTCCCGCGCTGGCGGACGTTGTCGACGCGCTGAAGGAGCACGGCTGGAGGCAGACCGCCCGCGGGGTGTTCGCGCCTGCTGTCGACGTCATCCGTCGCACACCCGGCAACATCCCCGCCGCGTGGTGGGCCGCGCCGACGTACAGCGACTACCGGATTCTCAAGATCAGCGCTACGTCCGCGGCTCGCGCTTCCTACTGGACGTCCCTCGGCCCTCCGTGGGCCGGCGCGCGGGAGGCGAAGGTCAGCGCCGCGGAAGCAATCGAGTTCATCGAGGAGACAGCCCGCCTGGCGGCGGAGAACGAGGAGACAGAAGCATGAAGCGCTCGCACAGCACCATCCACACGGCCGACGGCTCCAGCGTCACCATCCGCCGGCGCGGCATCGAGTACGACCTTGAGACGAAGAACGCCCGCGGGGAGACGATCTCCACCGTCGTCATGAACCAAGACGACCTGGACGCGCTCTTCGACGAGATGGCTGAGTACGCCGAGAGTGACGCTTTCGACGAGGCGTACCAGGACGGCTACCGCGACGGGCAGGAGGCGGCGTGAACGCGCGAGACGACCTGGCTGTCTACATCGCCGGCCTGAACTACTCCATCTGTAATGAGCGCTGCGGCCAGTGCACTTGCGCCGAGAGCGACGCGGAGGAGGCGATCGAGCTTATCGACGCGCTTCTTCGGGAGCACGCTCACGAGCTGGCGGAGCGGATCCGAGCCGCCGACTTCGGTGACCCGTACTACGTCGGCACGGGCCAGGGACAGGCGGCCGACCTCATTGACCCGGAGGTGACGAAGTGAACGCCCGTGGCGCACTCATTACAACGCTTGCGAGCCTGATGTCCGCCAATCGGCAGGGCCGCCCTGAAACCCACTGGGCGGAGGCGGAGCGGCTCGTCGAAGAGGCCATCCGCGAAGCGACGATCCGGATCATCCCGGACCGGCAGCACATCGTCGACATCTACCAGCGAGACATGGCGGGACTACGCACGTGGCTGACGCGCCCCGACGCAACGCACCGGGTCAACGACCGCGTGTGCTTCGAGGCTGTCGGGCACGGAGGTATCTGGGTGCGAACCAATCCGTACCGCTACAAGGCTCCGGAGGTTGCCGCATGAGCGCGTGGGCACAGCTCGTCAATGCCAACGGATCTGACGAGCATCTGGAGCTTTGCAGCGCCGCTCTCGTAGAGATTCAGACGGAGCATGCACGACGTTTGGCACAGAAGATCCGCAGTCACCCGGAGTGCGAGCTCGGCGGCTACGGGGACGGCATCCTCGACGCCTCTTTCATGATCGATCCGGACGTTGAGTACGACCCCGACGACGAGGAGGACTAATGGGCCACCACATCAGCCGCTCCTGGGACGGCGGGGGACACCTCGAAGCCTCCTGCCCGTGCCCACTGGCGCCGTGCGGCATGGTCGACCGTGACGCTGTGGACCCCGCGTGCATGCAGCATCCGCCGGAGCGCTGCAAGACGATGCGGTCCGGTCACGCGCCGGCCGACTGCCCCGGCTACGGCGCCGGCGTGGTGCGCGCCATTGGCAAGACGGAGGCGGCGTGGCTGACGGTCTTCGACGTGGCTCGCTCCGAAGACAACGACGACGGCGATCTCTACGACGCGCTCAACGAGTACCGCGCGGCCGTGGAGCACGAAGCCGCGGAGAGGATCCGCGATTGGGAGCGCGGAGCACGGACGCTTATGCCGCTGGAGCGCGGCGCCGCGAGGGGCTCCGCCAACCTGATCGACCCGGAGGTGACGACATGAGGGTCCGGGCACTTCACATGGGCGGGCTACTGCCTCCGCGCGCGGGTGTTGGCGCCTCCGTGTTGCGGAGCGGCGCAGACATCGCTGACGAGGGACGGCTCCTGGACTGGTTGCTCCGCGCGCTCAGCCGTTGGGAGCCAGGCGAAGAGATCACGCTGACGTACGAGCTCGACCGGGGGGAGGAGTGATGGCCACCATCGACCCTGGAGCCCTTTCAGAGGGTGCGGAGGTGAACGAGCACCTTCTCACTCGGTCCGACCTCTTTCGCGCAGCACACGCGCTCGTGAGGGGCCTGGAGTGGGGCGAGAAGTTCAGCGTCTACGACGTTCTGCAAGTGGCGAGGTTCCTGGAGCTGGAGGACGAGGACTGATGGAGAAGCACTACCGCGACGCCGACGGCGTGGTCTGGGAGCGCGTTGGCCGGGACACCTACCGCTGTGTACGTGGGCGGGACGCTGTGCACGCCGGCGACACAAAGCCTTCGTGGGAGTTCGACTACTACGACCGACTGACTGAGGTGAACCCCTACTGCGACCTCGTCACGTCGAAGGCAATCCGCGCCGAACTGGCCATCGTCCTGACGGAGCTCGCGGACGAGGTGTACACGCCCTACGAGCACTCCGGTGTGGCTGAGGACATCCGGTCGGAGCTGCGGTCCGTCCTGGAGCGGAAGTCGAGTCAGTTGCGCGAGGCGCTGGAGATGGAGGACTGATGGCCAAGATTAAGACCCCGAGCACCGTCACCGTGGAGTTCACCCGCGCGGAGCTGGAGCTCGTCCGCCGCGCGCTGGGGCTCGTACGGGACTTCGGCGAGCTCAACGACTGGGACGCGGCCGACGAGCTGCGCGTAGACCTGACGGAGGTGCAGCCGTGACGCTCGGAATCCTGGCAGTCGTTACCTACCTGGCTGTGGGCGTCGCCTACGCGCGGTGGGGGCCGACCGACTTCGACGAGTACGAGGCGCCAAACGCGCTGGCGTGCGTGACGGTACTCATGGGTCCGTTTGTGGCGCCGTTCTACATCCTTGGTCAGCTCGTCCGATTCGTTAGGAGGGCTGGCGAATGAGCATGGCTGAGCTTGTCGCAGCCGGCGCCCCGGAGCTGCCGGACGGAATGTTCTACAGGGTGCGCCCGTCGTACATCACCGAAGGGCTCTTCGTCAGTGTCCGACGGCGTAACAGATTCGTCGGTTCGGAAGAGCTGGGGCGCACCGTTGTCTATCCGTCGGGCTTCCCCAGTGGATTGGACGCGATCGTCGCGGCGTGTATTCGCGCTGTGGAGCTCTGGCGACAGGAAGAGGCGGCACGCCCGATTCGCAAGAGCGCTCATGACTACACCGGAGACCACGACCCGAAGGGCGTCCGACGTTGACCACCTTCGGCACCTACCTGGCGTCATACCGCGAGGACGATCGCACGCACCTCCTGTGTGTCGGTCTGTGCCGGCGCCGGAAGCCTCGCGAGGAGTTCCGCGAGACGCCGTGGCACGGACGAGCGGCGTCTTGTAAACGCTGCGAGACGTTTCCCGGTCCGACTGGTCGGTCGCTGTGGCACGTCGAATATGACGAGCGACGAGAGTGGGAGCTCGTCCAAGCGCGGGAGAAGCTGCGGATGTACCAGCGGTATGCCCAACGGCTCCGGCTGGAGCGCATCTTCCGTTCGACGGTCACGTCCGAGGAAGCGTTCAGCGCCGCCATGGCGCCGCACGGCGCCCGACGAGAGCAGTACCGAAGGATGTGGGGTCGGATCCTCTCGCAGGCGCTCCACGAGACACACACGGACGAGGAGAGCTCATGACCGAGCCACTCCCGGGCGACTTCGCCCTGACCAAAATCGGCGGCATCACAGGCGAGTTCGTCGCCGCCGGTCAGGCGCTCGTGGGCGACGCTGCGCCGGTGCAACATGCGTTCGTGTACGTCGGAGGCGGCTACATCGTTCAGGCCATGCCCGGCGGGGCGGAGATGATTCCGCTGGAAGACGCGAGCGACCCCGTTGCGTGGTCGACGGGGAAGATCCCGCTGACCATCGACGAGCGGCAGTCGGTAATGGAGGCAGCGACAGACCTCGTCGGCACTCCGTACAGCTTTCTGGACTACGCCTCCATTGCGCTCGCTCACTACCGGATCCGTCCGCGGTGGGTGCGGGACTTCGTGGCGGACACGGGGCACATGATCTGTTCCCAGCTCGTCGACGAGGTCTACCTCCGCGCGGGCGTGCACCTCTTCGACGACGGCCGGCTTCCGGGCGACGTCACACCGGGGGATCTATGGAAGCTGCTGCACCAAAAGCGTGTGTCATCGACGGACCGGGACCTGTGGAGGCTGGCGAATGAGTGATCGATGTGGCGTGGTCTATGACAGCTCCGACGAGTACAACCGGGACGAGCGCATCGAGACGTACTACCAGGGCTGGAGCGCGCGAGACCTGGCGGAACGCCTCGTCGAGTTGGAGGACGAGCTAGGGGAGGAGAAGGACGGTCTCTGTACCGGCATGCACGCCGATGTGGCGGAGGCCCAGGCGGAAGTCGAGCGGCTGACGTCGCTGGTCGGCTACTGGGAGCATCGTGCGGAGGAAGCGCAGGCAGACAGCACCTACTTCGAGGAGTGGGCCACGTTCAACGGGCACCGACTGAACGCCACGACGGCGCAGCGCGACCGTTACCGCTCCGCCTGGCTCTCCGCTCGCCGGCGTGCCGCGGACGAAGCGAACCTCGGCATGGAGGCGCTGGACTACCTGCGTCAGGCGCATGCCCGTGAGCTCCAGGAGATCCGCCAATCGATTAGCGGACCTCGCCTTCAGGAGACGGGCCCTGACGGCGAGGGCGGGACCGTGTGGCGCCTGTCTCACGAGACGAGCTGAAAGTCCCGCGTAACAAACTCCCTCCAGCGCCCCATAACTAAGGCAGCACAGGACGACGCGATCGTCCGACACACAAACGAGAGGCACTCACGCACATGGCGAACAACATCTCGCGCATCTGGGACACCGACCCTGACAGCAAGCCGCGGGAGCGGAAGTTCTCGGAGGACTTCGTAGGCCGCTTCCGGTCCGGCCGGCTCGTCGGGAAGCAGCCGGAGAGCCTCAACGCCTGGCGCGTCACCACGGGTGATCCCGTGGTGGCCGAGGAGATCACCCGCCTGATGGGCGGTGAGGCTGAGGAGTGGGACACCGACAAGGAAGACAACCTTGAGGTGCTCACCGACGCCCCGGCGGTGGAGATCATCATCGAGTCGTCCGACAAGATCGATGCCTCCATGAAGCTCTTCGGTATGTCGGGCCTCGTCCACCACTGCGACGGCGTCGAATTCCTCTCCCCTGAGGAGGACAAGGGAGAGCGGTGCGGCTGCCCTGCGCTCCTCCAGGAGCGGAAGGACAAGGCGAAGGCCGGTCGCGGCCCGAAGCCCAGCATCGACGTCGTGTTCAAGCTGGCGGAGGCGCCGGAGCTCGGCCTCTTCCGCTTCAACAGTGGCTCGTGGGAGCTCGTGAAGGTGCTCCACACGGTCCTGGAGGACGTCGACCAGTACGACGGTCCGGTCCGCGCAACACTGGCGATCGAGAACGTCTCGTACACCACGAAGGCCGGCCGCGACGTCTCGTACAACAAGCCGGTCATAAAGGTTCTCGGAGCCTACGAGGCGGCGCAGCCGCTCGCCGACGCTGCCTGACCCACGTAGTGCACGCGCCCGCTCCTCCCGAATTGCGGTCGGGAGGGGCGGGCGTCACTTACGAGTCTACGCACACAGACGAGGAGAGAGCACATGGCGCTGTTCCTGGTGTCCCGTATGGACCGCACCAACTACGACGAGTACGACGCGATTGTTGTCCGCGCGGGCGACGAAGCGACGGCCCTGAAGATCGCGACGAACGGTGAAGAGGACCGCTACGGCGACGAGCCTGATGAATTCTTTTGGGAGCCGGACTTCCGGGGCTTCGAGCGGGACGGCTCAAACCTGACGGTTGAGCGGGTGGCCGACAGCGGCACGGACCGTGTCGTCCTCAAGTCTTTCAACGCGGGGTGACTCCATGCCGATTCTGGAGCTCTGCGCCGGATACGGCGGACTGGGACTTGCGGTTGAAGCCCTGACGGGCGACAAGGTCACCGTGGTGGCCGAAGTTCACGGAGCGGCGTGCACAGTCATGGCGCACCGATTCCCGGATGCCCCCAATATCGGCGACGTTCGGTACCAGACGTGGGGCGCGCTCCTGAAAGAGGGCATCGACACAATCACGGCGGGATTCCCCTGCCAGGACATCAGCAACGCAGGGAAGCGGGAGGGAATCAAGGGTGAGCGCTCCGGAATCTGGTTCAACATCGCCGACGCCATACGGGTTCTTCGACCGCGACACGTCTTCCTGGAGAACGTCGGAGCACTCCGAAATCGGGGACAAGGCGCAGTGCTCACATCGCTTCACGACATCGGGTATGACGCGCGGTGGACGACTCTACGAGCTTCCGACATCGGGGCTCCGCATCATCGCGACCGCTGGTTCTGCGTTGCCACACCTTCCGACACCGACGGTAGCTGACGCCTACCGCGGACCGGACTACGCGAAGCGTGAGCGCAAGGGGTCGGGCGGTGACGACCTCGTAACGGCCGTATGTCGCCTCTTCCCGCGGGAGAAGGCAGAGAAGCTCTTCAAGACACCGACGGCGAACTTGGCCAACAACGGATCGGCGCAGCACCCCGACAAGCGCAAGGCTGGCGGCCATGGGCCGACGCTGGAGGACGAGGTCTGCTTCCTTCTGAACGTCGACCCGGACGACGAGCTTCCCGACGACGGTCCGCACTCGCCGGCCGAGTGGTGGGGCGAGTTCGCTCCGGCCGTCTATCGATGGGAATGCATCCGCGGAACGGCCGCACCAGTGCCGATCGTCCGCGGCCCGCGAGGTGGGCTGAAGCTCGCGCCGAAGTTTGCGGAATGGCTGATGGGGCTGGAGCCCGGCTGGGTCACCGACGTGCCGGGGCTGACGCACAAAGAGCAGTTGGGCCGCATCGGTAACGGCGTGGTCCCACAACAGGCGTACCACGCATTCAAGTGGCTCATGGACCACGAAGCATTCACGGAGGAGAGCTGAGATGGCTAAGTCCCGACTGTCCGATTTCACGGGCGCGGAGATCCGCCCCGGCGCACTGATCGCCTACCCGACGCGTCAGGGGAACGTTGTCCGTAACTCGGAGGCCGTCGTCCTGGAGACGCTGAGCGACAAGAGCACCGGGCGCGTCGTCCCGATGCTGAAGGTCCGGCCGACGGGGCGGGACAGCGGTTTTATTGCACGCAAGACATTGGCGGTTCAAAAGGTGTCCGCGGAGCACGTCGTCGTCATCGGCATGCAGGAGGAGAGCAAGTGACGGAGTTCAAGGTAGGCGACCGGGTGCGGGTCCTCAGCGGGGGCGACGGCGTCATCACCTACGGCCCGGTGAACAGCACTTTCGACACGTACAAGCTCTATGTAGTGAAGCAGGATGGCGACGAGGACCGGGCGTACAAGGTTAGCGACCTGGCGCCGAAGTTCGCCGTCGGCGACCGGGTGGCCTATGAGTACGGCGGAGGCGGGAAGCTCGTCGCCGGCCCGTTCAAGTCGGAGTACCACGACGAGCCCATCTGGGTCGTGGAGCAGCCCAACGGCACGCACATGACGCCGACGGAGAACAGTCTCCGCAAGGTGGAAATGCGCGAAATCAAGGTCGGCGACCGGGTACGAATCGTGCGTGCGACCTACGCGAGCAGAACCCACGGCAAGCTGGGGCGAGTCACCCACGTCGGTCTTGACTGGCGTGCTGAAGACGATGACTGCCACCCCTTCCGCGTGGAGCTGGACGACAGTGACAGCGTTTACGTCGCGGAGGTCGAGCTCGTCGACGAGCCGGCCGCGGACACCTACGAGTATGACGGCGTGGTGTACGACCTGAACGCGACGTACACCGACCGCGACAACGAACCGTGGACGTTCAGGCGGTTTGGGTCGTCCGTGCGCGGAGGCTGCAACGGACACCAGCCGTCATCTTTGACCGACACCCTGGAGAGTGCCGTCAGAGAGTACGGCCCGTTGACGAAGGTCTGACGTAACACCCTCCGCCCCCGGCGCCCACGTGGCCCGGGGGCTGAGTGCGTAGAAGCCAGGCCCGATGGAGGAGACCCCATGGCAACCGCAGAGTACGAGACCACGACGCGCACGGTGGCGGAGACGCTCGTCGTCCTGAAGCTCACGGAGGACGAGGCGGACGAGCTGCGGGAGGTCGTCGAAGAGGCCGACGGTACGCGGACGATGGTCAGCATCATGCGGGCGCTCCAGCGTCCGGCGACGCCGAAGGCCGACACCTACGACTACGGCGGCATCACCTATGACCTGACGGCGTCCTACACCGACCGCGACGGCGATAGCTGGGCGTTCTCGCCGTCGCACCTGGACGAGGACGAAGTTCCCCGCGGCAGATTCCGGAACCGCGCGGACTTCGAGACCCACTACAACCTGAAGCGTGTAATCGACGCGTTCGGCCCCCTGACGAAGGTCACACAGTGAGCGCCGACCGACGCGAGGGACTCCCCGGTCGCCGGCTCGTCGTCAGCTCCGTGCCCGGTCGCAAAGGCAAGTGGCTGTGCACCATGAACGGTCCCGTCTTCCACACTCTGGCGAAGTTCCGGGATCAGGACGCCGTGGACGAGTTCTTCAAGTGGGTGGCCGAGAACGAGGGCCGGACCCTGACCCGCGGGGAGGACGAGTGACCACCCTCGTCATCGACGACGCGATGTCCCCGGCACTGGGCGACGTCCGCGCAGCCGGTCCAGGAGACGACATTTACATCCGCCCCGCCGCGACGTCACGGAAGGACTTCCCGAAGCTCTGGGAGGCAGCCGGCGTGGCGCTGGCGCGGGGCGCAGGCGTGTACGTGATGAGGAGAGAGGAGATCGCAAGTGTCTAACCCTGCAACGCTGGTCGACAGCGACGGCGACGTGTGGACGTGGAATGCCTATGACGAGTCCTATTCGTCACCGGGCCTGGCGGATCGTACCCGAGCCGAGATTGAGCGTGAGTTTGGTCCGGTGACCGCTTCGGATACCTCCGACGTCCGCCTCCTCCTGGCCGAAGCCCTGGAGGACGTCGCTCGGAAGCTGCGGGAGGGTTCCTGATGGCACGACACATGGGCGACGCCGCGGAGACCTTCCGCGCAGTCCTGGAGTTCGAGCAACCCCGGCGCAACCCTGAGCACCACTGGCGAGACAACCCGGACGTTCCTGAATTCCTGGACGAGTGGGTCATGGCGCGACGGTTCCGCGGGCCCTACACCACTGAGGGTGCCGCGCGTGGTCAGTTCGCCCGGCAGCGCCGTGAATCGCTCTGGGGGACACACCGCAGCGTCCGACAGTACGTCGAACGGGCAACGACAGTGTGGGAGGAGATCTGATGACGGACCGCACCATGTCCGATCGATGCGCCCCCTACCGCGCGAAGCTCAATCCCGCGCCGTACGCCACGATCATCCCCGCCCGTACGCCTGAGGTTAAGTATCACGCCGGCCTGGGACGGGCGAAGTCCGCCGTCTCGTACTCCGGCGGGTACTGGGATTCCGACCTAGGACGGCACGTCAACGGCGCCCGGGGCGGAGAGATTTACGAGCGTACGGCCGACGGCTGGCAGCTCTTGTTCCGCGTCGAGCGCGGGACGCCGCTGGAGGATCTTCCTTGGAGGGTAGAGGGGTGAAAGACTCGTTCGGAGTCGAGATCGACGAGGGGGACTACGTACTGTCCGCGGCCTCGTCAACCAGCTTCTTCAAGCTGGGCGTTGTCTACCTCGCACCGTCGGGCCGCGCGATGATGGAGGTCACCCGCTCCAACTGGGACCGCGCGCAACGACGCAGCGAAGTCGGTTCAAACGTCCTCGTCCTCCGGAAGGCGGACGGCACCGTTCCCGCTCACGTGGGCGTCACGCCGCCCACCGTGGCGGATGTGGAGGAGGCCCTCCGGGACTTCATGGCGCACCACGACTACGACCACCACAAGGCGCTGGAGCACGACGAGGAGACAGGGGAGAGCCACTACCCGCAGATTGCGGAGGCTTTCCACCGGAGCCTGATGGGCGGTGCCGAGTGATCACAGTCGAAGACGGCGAGGAGTACGAGATTTCCCCGGAAGTGTGGGACATCTACTCCCGCTACCGCGACAAGGCGTACCGAGAGGCGTACATCGTTGCGGAGATGGAGGCGGCCGTCCGGCGCCGGGTAGAGCGCGAGTACGACGAACGGGCCAGGCAGGTGCGCACCAACGTCGGGTCGCAGGTCCGCCCGGGTGGCGGGTGGGTGCCCGTCGGGCACGGCTTGGAGGCAAGGGCTGATCTTTCGGATTCGGTCGGTACCTACTGGCTCCGCAGCGTTCCGGGTGACGTCCTTCAGATCGGCGGCACGGCACATGAGGTCGTGGAGACGAGCCTCGAAGACGTCGACGAGGACTACTACGGATACAAGGTGTGGGTATCACGGCCGGCAGGGGAGGACGATGAGTAACCCCTCGAAGGCCAAGGGCACCGCGTGGGAGTCCGCCATCGTCGCCTTCCTCCGCGAGCACCACAACCCCGGCGCCCGGCGCAACGTTCAGATGGGCGCGAAAGATATAGGGGATATCGACGGCTACTACCTCCATGCCTTGGAGGCGAAGGCGGAGAAGTCGATCACTCTCTCCGACTACATCGCGCAGGCGAACCGGGAGGCGATTCACGCCGGCATGCCGTTCGGGTGCGCCGTGGTGAAGCGTCGGATGAAGGGTGTTGCGGACGGCTACGTCGTGCGGGACCTGGCGACGGACGTGCGGCTCGTGAACCGGCTGAAGATCATGGAGGAAGCGCTCCAAGACGAATCCTTCGACCGCTGGTCCGACATCGACCAAGAGCTTCGGGAGGCAGCGTGAGCACGTTCGACGCGTGGAAGGTGGCGCGCGCCGTCGGTCGTCTGGAGGTCAACGCCGGGTCGCTTCAGCGGGGCGGGGCTGACGTATCCGTCTCCGACGCCGACATGGTGAGCGTCTGGGAGCAGTTGGGCGATCTCGTGGAGAGTCTCGCTCCAGGAGAGGCCGTGGTCGTCATCCGGGAGGCAGCGTGAAGCGGGCAGTCATTGAGTTCACAGGTCAGTTGACCGTCTACCCCGACGGCGACGAGTACGACGGCGAGGCGATGTCCATGGACGACGCGCGCGGCTGGGTCTGGCACGCGCTCGCTCGCGGGGATAAGCACGCGTCGGGCTACTCCTCATGGGGCGGCCCGGTCGCCATCGCATACGAGGAGCACGACGAGAACGAGTAGCGCTAGCCACTAGCACAGCCCTTCAGCCCCCGGTGACTTCGGTCCCGGGGGCTTTCGGCGTAGCACCACAGACCAGAGAGGAGAGCGGCCTTGAAGCTGACCGACATCCTGTCGCGGCTCGACGGAGTAGAGGAGGACCACGACGGCTACCTTGCGCTGTGCCCTGCCCACCGCGACCGGAACCACCCGTCGCTGAAGCTGACGCTGAAGGAGGACGGGAAGCTCCTCGTCGTCTGCCGCACCGGGTGCGCCCGGGACGACATCCTGTCGAAGCTCAACCTGACGGTGGCCGACCTCTTCGACGTCGACGGCCAGGGCGTGAAGACCGTCAGCGCGAAGGCGCCAGAGTCGATCGGCCCGGGGGAGATCGCCGGACTGAGGATGTTCGTTGACGAGACGTCGGCCGCGCTCCAGGGCGACGATGCGGAGGCTGCGCTTAAGTACCTGGCGGACCGCTTCGGGCTTACGCCGGAGCTGGCGGAGGATCTGGAAGTCGGCTACGCGGCGCCCGGTCGACGTCCACAGCCGTGGCTCTCGCGCGGCTTCGCCCGCTACCCGCGGATCACGGTCCCGCTCGCCGGATTCGACGGCGTGGTCCGCGGTCTCCAGGGTCGAGACCTTTCCGGCAAGTGCCCGGCTCGTTGGGTCGGCCTGACGAATGTCGACGGGAAGACCTGGGCGAAGTACGGCTTCTTCACGTCCGGTGCAGGCTTCGACACGGTCCTGATTTGCGAGGGACCGGGGGACGCACTGACGGCTGTTGGTGCGGGGTACGACTCGGTAGCCATTCGCGGCGCCGGACTGGCCCGTAACGCCGCTCTCGTTGCCGAACTGGCAGAGGGTCTGCGGGACCTGGACGTCGTCATCGCTGGCGACCGGGACCGCGCTGGAGCTGGCTTCACTGACTCCCTCGCGGTTGCTCTTGTGCGCGCTGGCGTCATGGTGCGCCGTCTGGAGATCCCGAATGACGGAGACGACCTGACCGACTGGCGCGCACGGGATCCGGAGCACTTCCCGGCGGCGCTTCACGCTGCCGTGCGGGTGGCCGTAGTCGTCGAACCGGATCGTCCCAAGCCCGAGGAGCCGACGAAGGAGGCAGCCATGTCCGCTACTGACGGCGCACTGGACATCATGTCGGAGTCCGCGCGGCAGATGTTTGACGGTACTGACGTCGGCATCGCCGTGCGCCTACGCGACTTCATGAACCGCGACGGTGGGGGAGTGCGTTACGCCCGCGGGCTGGGTTTCCTCGTCTGGGACGGAAAGATTTGGGTCCCGGGCGAGGCACGTGTCCGGGAGGCGCTGCACCTGATGGGTGCGGAGCTCATCGCATCCGGAGACGACTCGAACCGCAAGCTGGCGCTGAAGGCGCTCAGCAACCGGTCCATCGACGCTGTGATCAAGGAGCTTCCGTCGGTCCCCGGTGTGCCTGCGGAGGCGGACGACTTCGACTCGCGCCCGGAGCTCCTCTCCGTTGCCAACGGGACGATCAACCTGCGTATGGGGACGCTCCACCCGCACACCCCGGCGGACATGATCACGAAGCGGCTCGACATCGCTTACCGGCCTGAGGCAGAGGCGCCGCGCTTCATGGCGTTTCTGAGCGAGATCTTTCCGAACCATCCGGAACTTCCCGCGTACATGCGCCGGCTCGTGGGCTACGGCATCACTGGGTCGACGGCCGAACAGTGCTTCATCTTCATGCACGGCGGAGGAGCGAACGGTAAGTCGGCGCTCCTGGACGCGATCCTCTACGTGTTGAAGGGGATCACGAAGAGCACCGAGTTCTCCACCTTCGAGCAGCGTGTGAACGCCGGCCAGGCGTCGCCGGAGCTGGCGGCGCTGCGCGGGGCGCGGCTCGTGACGGCGAGCGAGACGGAGAAGTACAGCCGCCTTGCGGAGGGGCTCGTCAAGCAACTCACAGGCGGGGACCCGGTGACGTGCCGCGCGCTGTACGGAGCGCCGTTCACCTACGTCCCCCGATTTCTTTTGATGGTGGCTGGTAACTACAAGCCGGCAATCTTGAGCCAGGATTTGGGCGTCTGGAGGAGGGTCAAGCTCATCCCCTTTGAAGCCACGTTCCGCGGCGCGAAGGCGGACCGGACGCTCCCGCAGAAGCTCCGGGACGAGGCGGAGGGCATCCTCGCGTGGGCTGTCCGCGGCGCCATGGAGTGGTACGCCTCCGGCCTTCAGGAGCCTGCTTCCGTCAGCGGTGCCACGCAGGACTACCGCGAATCGGAAGACCGTCTGGCCGAGTTCATCGCGGCTCGCCTTGTCCAGGAGGACGGCGCACGCGTCGCCCCGATGGCAGTCCGTCGCGCTTACGCGGAGTGGGCGGAGGATGCCGGCCTGAGCCGTAAGGAAGTGCTCAGTGGCTGGGCGCTGGGCGTTGAGCTGGAGTCCCGCGGATTCACGAAGCGGCGTGTCAGCGGCCGTTGGGGCTTCGACGGTATCCGGCTCGCCACCGACGCGGAGCGGGAGACCGCTAGTCGATTGGCGGATGTGGGCGAGGACCCGCACGACCAGACCGGACCGACCGACATCTTCGGGCAGACGAAGGAGGACGCCGCATGATTGAGCACAGCTTCCCAGTACTGGGGCAGCTCGTCCCTGTGAAGGTGCCGCAGACCGTCGACGACTTCCGGGAGTTTCAGCGGTACATCGTCGACCGCGCCAATGCCGGGGAGCGGGTCGCATACGACACCGAGACAACAGGGCTCGACACCTTCAGCCCTGGCTTCCGCATCCGAACGGCTCAGTTCGGAACCCCCGACGAAGCATGGGTCCTTCAGGTGGAGAAGGGGGACGATCTTCAGCGCCTGGCGTCGTGGGCGATGCGGACGCTGCCGGCGCTCAGCATGCAGAACCGCAACTTCGACATGCTGGCTTCCGATAGGCACTTGCCCGGCATCACGCTGGAGGAGCTGGCTCCGAAGACGCTGGACACCTACATCTTCAGCCACCTGGCCGACCCTCGTCGGCGAGATCAGGGCGGAGTAGGGAACGGCCTGAAGGACGCTAGCGCACACTACGTCGACCCATCCGCCCCGGATACCGCCGCCGGCCTGTACGACGAGTTCCACAAGATCGGCCATACGAAGGACACCGGTTGGCGTCACATCGACGTCGATAACCCGTTGTATCTGAGCTACGCCGGCGGGGACGTCATCCTCACGTCTCGGCTTCTGCCGAAGGTGGAGGCGAAGGTCCGGGAGCTGGGTGTAAATCAGGCGCTCATCCCCTTTGAGCATGAGGTTGGGTTCGTCTGCGCGCTCATTGAGCGTCGCGGGATGCGCATCAACCGCGAGTACACGACGCGGCTGTCCGCGCAGCTGCTGGAGGAGTCGGCCAAGTGGGCGGAGGAGGCGAAGAAATATGGCGTCGCCAATGTCAACTCGACTAAGCAGCTCTCCGAAGCGCTGTTGGGCATGGGGGAGCACATCCCGGAGCGAACCGACGGCGGAGCGGTCCAGGTCGACGGCAAGGTTTTGAAGCGCCTGGCCGACGTCGACAAGGACTGGGAGCCGATCGAGAGCCGTACTCCCAACCCTCTGGCGATGGCGGTCCTGCGCAGCAAGCGGGCGTCGAAGTGGCGCACGTCCTACGCGGAGGCGATGCTCCGGACGGCCGACGAGAGCGACCGCGTACACCCGAAAATCGGTGCTCTCGCGGCCCGCACGGCGCGCATGTCGATCTCTGACCCGCCCTTCCAGCAACTCCCTTCGGGAAAGTGGGAGGTGCGGCACGCAGTCATAGCCGACGACGGACACCGGATGATCTCGGTCGACTACTCGTCGGTGGAGCCGCGCGTCATGGCGGCACTGTCCGGCGACGAGCGGATGACGGCCGCAATCCTCCGTGGCGACGACCTCCACAACCTGACGGCTGCGAGCGTCTATGGGCCCGACTTCACGCCGGGACAGCGGAAGGTGGCCAAGGTGGTGCAGCTGGGCGTTGCCTATGGCGGAGGCGCAAAGACGATCGCGGCTCAGACGGGCCTCTCCATCGCAGCCGCGCAGGACGCCGTGAGGGGTTACAAGCGCACTTATCCACGGCTCGCGCGGTACATCAGGAGCCTTCAGGGCCAGGTAATCCGCGACGGCTACACCCTGCGGACCCCCTCCGGCCGGCGCCTTGTCTTCGACCGGGACGCCGCCTACGCGTCGTTCAACGGAGAGATCCAGAGCACCGCGCGGGACATCTTCGCGCAGGGACTGTTGGAGATCCACGCGCGTGGGCTGACTCCTCATGTGCTGCTTCCGGTCCATGACGAAATCATTGCGGACGCCACTGACAATCAGGCTGAGGAGGTAGCGCGGGAGATCGGTGACGCCATGACGATGAGCCTCCGCGGGATTCCGCTCGACACCGATCCGGACGTCGGAGGCGCCTCGTGGGGCTCGCTCTACATGAAGAAGGCGGACACGATGATCGAACACGACCCGTGGTACGCGGCGCATCCTGAGGAGGCACGAGCGGCGGAGGAGCGGCGCAAGTGACGGTCCAGCACACACGGAGCGTTGCCCGACCCGTGGCGGGAAGTCGACTCCCTGTGACCCGCTCGGTATTGCGTCTCTCCGTCAACACAGCTCCCCCGCGCCTCGTTTCGTCGGCGGAAGGGCCCTCTCGCCGTGACGTTCTGCAACGGTGGGAGGAGCTCGAATGGTGGTCCTGCGCCTACTGTGACGCCTCGTTCAGCGAAATGGTTGTAGCAGAGGTGGATCACATCCGTCCGGTTGCGAAGGGCGGATGTGATGACTGGGAGAACCTCAACCCCTCTTGTCAGCAGTGCAATCGGGCGAAGAGTGATCTGGACATGTCGGATTGGCTGACGGTCTGTGCAGCTCAGAAGCAAGCGGAGCGCGACGTTTCGGATACACAGCGCGACTTCACGGGTTCTCCACACACGAGGGCACGCCATCACAAGTAACAGTTGGGTCACGGCATTTTGTTGAGAGCTGCAATGTGCGGGCCCACATATCCGCAGGTCGGGTGGGATGGCCCGCACATGCGCTCTGTGTGGTCACCCGCACGGGTGCCGGTGATTCATCTCAAATCAGCACACATCGACGGCAGTTCTCAGCCGCATGGCAATTGCCCGGGGAGGCGTAGTGACTTACAGTCCTGACCAGATCGCAGCGGGGCATCGGATGAACCAGCTCCTAGACACGCTCGAACACGACGTGTCGGAGCTCCGTCAGATGGTGTCCATCTACGAGGACGCAGTGACCATGCCGGGCCGGGTGCCCGACGTGGACGTGGACGGTACCGGCCGGCAGGCGACGCACGGCCCCTCCCGACCGACGGAGCGGATAGCGCTGGACGACCAGCGTGAAGCGCTTCAGCGAGAACTCAACAGCGGCGCTACGCACTTGCCTTACGCAGCAGCAGTAGTGCGTGGCGTCATCGCATCCATGGACCGAGCCCTCTCGCGATGGGAAGGAGAGGGAGAGGTCCGCGAACGCATCGGGGGCGTGTCGCCTTGATCATTCTCATTGGGCCGCAGACGACGGACGAAGAAGAGGGGGACCTGGCGGAAGCAGCCGGCCTGTACGGCGCTGTCCGCATGCACAGCCCTGGCGTCGACTGGGCTGAAGTCGAAGCCTTCCATTGCCTGCCTGGCTGGGAGAAGTGCCCCATCGCGACGGCCGACGTGCAGGCGGCTCGATCCTTTGGGCTCCCGATCGAGCAACTCAATACCTGATCCGCTAATCGACTAGCGGACCTCTGACGGCCCCCGCTCCCGCACGGGACGGGGGCTTTGTCGTCCCCGGATGCGCGCGGATCTTGCGCACGTATTGAAGCACAGGCCAAAGATTCACAGATTCATGTGTGGTCCAGGTCACAAAAGTTCCGCGTAACAAACTCCCTCCAGCGCCCCATAACGAAGGCACGCGAAGCACTCACACAAGGAGAACGCCATGGCCCCCTCTCAGGTTACGGACGCGATGATCGCAGCGGCTCAGGGCGGAGACAGTGACGCACTGTGGCAGATAGTCAGTGCCTACGAGGGCGTCATCCGCCACGCGGTTCGGTCCGTCGCTCCGGCAGCCGGCCAGGAGGACGCGGAAGATCTCCTTCAGGAAGCGCGCATGGTGCTGATCCAGTACATCCGCGCTTACGACACCGAGACGAGTGGCGCGAAGCTCCAGACGTTCACGCACCACGGCATTCGTCGCGCCGTGGCGGAGGAGTGGATCCGGATGTCAACGGCTGCGACGGTCGACCCGACCACTGTGATCCGGGTGCGCCAGGCACTCGCGACCTGCGGAGGCGACATTGCGGAAGCGTGGATGATCATCTCCACCGGAGAGGGCAAGGGGCACATCTCCTACGACCGCTTCATCTCGACAGTGGAGGCACTCCAGGGCGTGGCGTCCCTGGACATGCCGCAGAACCACTCCAAGACAACCAACTTTGGGGGCTCGGTGACTGACAGCACTCTCGCCGACACCATCCCCGACACGTCGGCCGACTTCACCGACCCCACGGAGCGGCGCGAGCTGGCCCGTTACGTCCTCCGCGAGATCCCGCAGCGTCAGGCATTCGCGCTGCGCTCGTTCTACGGCATCGGCGTCATGCGCCAGGAGGACGCGGAGACGGCGCACGTGATGGGCGTCAAGCCCGGGGCGCTCCGGCGCCTCCGCAACGCGGGTATCGAGAGCGCGCGTCGACTGCTTTCTCGCTACGACGTTGCTGCATGAATCACTTACAGACCACTAAGGAGAACCCACCATGTCCCGACTTCCTTCACTCGATGACTACGACGTGCAGGGCGTTCGCTCCGCGGAGGCCGCCATGTGGGGCGATGACGTCCGCTACGGCGTGGAGGCACTGGAGGAGGCCGACACCTTCGGCTGCGCGCTCGACTGCGAGTGAGGTCCGCTAATCGATTAGCGGACCTTTCCAAGACCACAAGAGGAGAGAACGTGAACGAGTACACCGCCCACTCCGCGCACAGCGGAAGTAGCTCCGTCGCGAGGGCGTTCAAGATCGGCCGTTGGGTGCTCGTCAGCAGCGAGGAAACCGCCGGCTCTGCATCCACGGCTATGACGCCCGGCGTCGCCCGTACCTTCGCCCGCGGGCTCCTCGCCCTGGCCGACGAGGCCGACGGGGGAGATGACACACGCCCGCAGGTGGGCGACAGGGTGCGCGTCCTGGAAGACCACCCGCAGTACGCCCCTGCACTGAGCGGAGACGTGATCACCGTGGCGGCCGTGGACTACGACAGTGAGGGTGCCGATTACATTCGGTACCGAGCCGACGGAGACGACTACCTGTGGTTCGTCCCGCTGACGGCCGTGGAACTCGTCGACGAGCCTGCGGCGCCGGATGCTGCCGTCTCGAAGGAGACCCCGGAGCCTTACCGTGAGTCCCTTCTCATCCGAGCCAAGGAGCTCGCCGGCCCGCACGCTGACCCGGGTGCTGTCCTCCAGTACGCGCGCTTCCTGGCGGGGGAGTGACGACGATGGCAGACATCAAGGTCGGCGACCGCGTAGAGGTCACGAAGGACCGGGACTACGACCACGAGTTGGTGGGTCGCCCTGGAGTCGTGACGCAGATCGACACTGACAGCATCCCGTACCTACTGTCCTTCACTGACGACGAGGGCGGAGAGGGTTGGGTCATGGAGGTCCGACGCATCGACGCTCCGTCGGACGGTCGTGAGCGCCACGTCACCCGCGCGAAGGAGCTCCTGGCCGACACCATGCACACGGGCGACGACATCATCCGCATGGCCCGCTTCCTGGCGGGGGAGTGACGACGATGGCTGAGATCAAGGTCGGCGACCGGGTGGAGATCGTTTCCCTGTGGGGCTTTAGCAACCACAGGGTTCGCCAGGACCGTACTGGGGTGGTCGGCGAAATCCACAACGGCGACGGCACGGCCACCTACAGGGTGATGAACACCCGCGGAGAGTTCATGACTTGGGCCACTGAGGTGCGTCCCATCACGGACAACAGCACAGCTTCCGACCGTGAACACCACGTCATCCGCATGGCCCGCTTCCTGGCCGGCGAGGGCGACTGAAGGTCCGCCAATCGATCAGCGGACCTCTCGGGGTTGTGTGGGCCCGCACAACATGTCATAGTGATGGCACCGCAAAGCACTGACGGAACGGGGCGCCTCGAAAGGGGCGCCCCCAGGGGAGGGGACGAGATGAGCGAGACCATGGCGCGGACGCAGGCCGAAGAGATGGTTGCCTTGATGGCAGCCAAGCTCACCACCGAGGCACTTTGCCTGGCGTGGATGGGCACGGAGGGCAAGCCCGTCACTGAGGAAGTGGCCATGGTCCGCGGATGGCTCATGAACGAGCTGAACCGCCGGCTCGGCGACGACCTGTTCGACGAGTGGCTGATCGACGTCGACGACGAGGGAAACGGCGTCAGCCCGCTCGCCTACTTCCCGAACTAGCCGAAACGCCCTCCGGGGCGTCCGCGGGAGGTGGCCTACCCGCGCTGAGGTGGCAGGCCGTAGGAGGAGAGATGAAGACCAAACAAGTTTGGATAGCGCAGTATGCGTTGCTCGCGATGCCGTTCCCCATCCTGGTGCTGACGGTGGGGTTTGGGTCTGCACTCGCTGTGCTGACTACGTTCGCTGTCCCGCTGCTGATCATGGGCGGCGTTGCAGTGTGGGAGCTGAAGGCATACCCCTACTGATCCACCCGCCCCGCATAGGCAAGCCCATCACCGGCACCCCTTACCTCGTTCCCGGGTGCCGTTGGGCGCGCGGTTCGAATCCGCGGCGGGGGCACTCGAAGCAACGAGGAGGAACACGCCATGGTCCACCTGACCGACATGGATCCGCCCAGCTACGTCGACACCCACCCGGCGCCGGACGTGACGCTCCGCACGTACGTCAACGAACCTCGATGGGACGTGTACGTAACCGGCTGGTTCGTCCGCCGCTACAGGACTGAGCGCGGCGCACTGGCGCGTATTGAGCGTGAGGCACGGCGACACAACTGACAGGAGCCCCGGGACCGTTCAGCGGTACGGCCGTCGTAGGCCGCCCGGGGCACGCAAAGAACCTGACTGAGGAGGCAGTGTGCACACGTTCACCGTCGAGACGTACGACCACAGCAACGGCGAGGAGAACGAACAGACCTTCACCGACGTCGACGAGGCCGTTGCGGAGTTCAAGCGACTCGCAACCCTGATGAGTGCATCGTTCTCCGTCATCCTGCGCCGTGAGGGGGAGGAGTGACGTCTCAGGAGCTGATCCGAGCCCAGCGCGTCGGCGCGAAGATCCTGCACAACGGCGCCCCCGTTAGCTACCGCCCTCGCCATAAGGGTGACCGAGAACCATGGGTCTTCTACGCGGGACGGGAGGAAGTGCGGTACCCCGCCAGCGGGTGTCAGGCCGTCTATCCGCGCTAACCCCCAGCCCCGGGACCGTTCAGCGGTACGGCCGTCGTAGGCCGCCCGGGGCACACAAGGAACGACAGAGGAGGAACCATGACCCTGACTGACGTCCTCGTCCTGGCGAGCATCACGAGCGCCCCCATGGCGGTTACCGTGGCCGTGCTCCACTTCGCAGGGAAGCCCGGCCGACCCCTCGCCCCGAAGCCGCCATACCAGTGCGCCCGGTGCGACAAGCCGAGGATGGTTTACAGCCCCCTGGCGCGCTGCGCCCCGTGTGAGGAGGTAGTCACGGACATCATCTTCGACGCTGCGGCACAGGGAATCCGGGTCGAAGACCCGCTGGCGGCCCGTCGCTTCGGCCAGAAGTTCTGAGGGGGACGCAATGAACTTCTACATGCTGCCGGTGTCCGACGTGCAGGAGGGCGACACGGTGGAACTCGCGGCGGAGAACGCCCAGGGCGACGAGCGGAACGTCCTGCGGGTGCCCGTCAGCCGCACTCGCCAGGTGGGCGAGGAGGTATGGCTCTACTCGCCGAAGTTCAAGTACCCCACTGGTCAGCCCATGCCGTTCTACTTCGCGTCCGACACGGTAGTGGGGGTTGAACGTCCCTAGCCAGCAGCGTTCGAACCCGACGCCTATGGAGGCACCATGCGCGCCAACGTCATACCCACCCCCGCCGGCCCGCGGATCGTCGTCGACATGACGGCCGACGAGGCGGCCGACGTGTACGAGGACATCGAGCCGACACGGGGCACGTCGACGGCCTACTACGAGCTGTCCCGCGCACTCCTCCTGGCGCTGCGCGAAGATGACCCCGAAACGTCCTCGTCGGCCCGCATGGTGGGCGCTTCGTGCCCCGACGGCCCCGGCGGACGTGACTGCCACTGTTGCGGGCAGCCGCCCGGGAAGTTTCGGCGCGTCATGAGGCGGGCCAGGAAGCGCAGTGAGCGCCAGAGCTGGCGTCGAACGGTTCGCTAGTAACACGAAGCACTCGCGAAGGAGTAGCCATGGACCCCACCACCGGCATCGTCCAGGACGTCACCGTCACCGCTCTGAACATCCGTCGGGGCGACGTCTTCACCCGCCATCGCCGGCAGCGTACGGCCACCCACGACGCCTGTCGCCACGGACAGTTCTCCGTCGTCGTGGAGTTCGAGGGTGGGGGAGTGGTCTACCTCCCCATCAACGCGGAGATCGTCGTCACGCGCGTCGTGAGGAGGCGTGCGACGTGGAGCGCTACCGCGTGACCCACGAGGACGGCCGGTGGGGCATCGTCGACGTCGTGACCTACCGGCACGTCATCCGGGAGGCGCGGGCCCGGGGGTGGTCCCGCACAAGGGTGCCGCGGGGCTACGTTCTGACCATGCCGACGGGCCGGCTGGTGGCGCTGCAAGAGGTCCGCTAAACGATTGGCGGAACTCATCGGTCATAGATGTTGTGTGGGCCCACACATCTCTGTCATAGTGGTGACACCGCGAAGCACTCACGAAGGGTCGAAAAATGAACGAGCTCACCATCGACGAGATCATCGGCACCCGCACCAACGTCAAGATGGTCTTTGAGCGGTGCGTCCGGAGCGTGGTCCGCTCCTCTTACGACCCCGCTACCCGCACGCTGACCGACGTCGTTCGCGGCGAGTACTACGCGCGGGCCCACATTGGGTACATCGGCCGGGAGGAGAACGGCACGTGGACGCTCTTCACCGTTGACGGCGCGCCGATCAAGGCGTGGCTGAACAACAAGGTCTCCGCAAAGGTGGCGGCGCAAAGGCACTTCGGCCCTGTGTTCGTCGCCTGACGTCTTACCTCCTGGAGCCCCTGCGAATTGCGGACGCAGGGGCTCCTCTGCACCAGTCACACACGAACCATGCACGCGAACGAGGAGCCATGCGAGCCGCGTTGAGACGACTGCGCCACACCGACCCGATCCTGATCCAAGCTGTCATTGCGGCAGCCCTCTCCTTCGCCCACATCCACGACGTAGCAGAGGCGGCCGGCCAGGGAGGATGGAAGGCGTGGGCGTACCCGATCAGCGTCGACGTTCTCCTCGCCGTCGCCTGGCGCATGATGCGCACCCGCGGGGGAGCGGCTGCATGGTTCTGGTTCCTCGTCGCCATGGCGGCGTCACTCGGCGCCAACATCGCAACTGCCGGCGTGATGGATTTGTCCAACCCGCCGACGTGGGTTCGTGTCGTCGTCGCGGGGTGGCCGGTGATTGCGTTCATCGGCGGGACGCTCCTCGTCCACCGACGCCGGGACGAGACGCCTGAACTCCCGCCCACGGAGCCGCAGGAGGCCACTCAGGAGCCCGCGCAGGAGGCGCCGGAGCTCGCCCCCGTCGTGCCCACGGAAGCGCCGTACACGCCCGTCCTGGCAACCTACGACGATGTGGCGAGCGCGCTGGACGTGGCGCCGGCCACGGTCCGCGGATGGGCGAACGACGGCAAGGTGAAGAAGTACCCCGGCCCGACCCCGTCCACGGTGCGGGTTGACCTGAAAGAGTGCAAGGCAGTGCAGTCCCGTCGACAGCCCGTCGGCGTGTGAGGAGGAGAACGCGATGCATAAATCGGTCGACAGCAGCCGGAAGGACAACGCCTTCGTGGTGTTCGCCGGGGAGTCCGGATGGACCGCTGAATCGGTGTACGTCGGGTCTAATGTCACCTCAGGGATGCCGGAGCCCTTGACGCCAGAGCACGCACGGGCCTTCGCTGATGCCCTCCTCCGCGCTGCGGACGAGGCGGAGGCGTCCCAACAAATCGTGCCTTCGACTTATGGGGAGCTGAAGGAGGGGGACATCATCACGGAGGGCGGACTCCGGTTCACGGTGCACAGGGTCGCCCGGAGGGTCGACTCTTACGGGGACGACAGCATCGACGTAACCATTTCCTCCACCCGTGACCCGGACGCAAAAGTGATCCGGCCGGAGCACCCCAGTACGCGCGTGACAATCGTCGCGAGACGCGGCTACGTGACCCTCCACGAGCCCGAGCCCGAGCCGGTCTACTGGTTCTGCAATGGCTGCGGGGACGAGGTCCAGGACGAGACCGCAGAGTGCTGCGACGACGGAGAGATCGAACCTTCCTACGGCGAGGAGAACCAATGCCCGACCCCTGGACCCCTGAAGTAACCGTCACCTACGTCAACGACGAGGGCGAGGAGGTGACCCTCACGCGCACCCTGACGGAGGACGGAGTAGGCGCCATCCTTGACGCCATGGACACCCACTCCGTCGACAACTGACCACATGACGAGCCCCCTACCCACGTCGGGTAGGGGGCTCTTTGCGTTTCGGGCCTCGTCAGCCCTTCAGGCTGTCGACGAAGACGCTCCACGCGCCCGCAGGCACGACGATGGCGGGGCCGGCAGGAACCTTCGAGTCACGCACGGGCATGGCGCCAGCCATCTGCCCGGCAGCCACCTCCACGCAGTTGTTCCCTCCGTCGCTGTACGTGCTCTTCGTCCACGTCAGTGCGGACGCGGAGGCGTTAGGGATGATGGTCATAGGGTGTCCTTCAGTTTCGCAATGAGGTCGGCCGAGTCATCGAAGGGGAGTGCCTGCGCGCGTAGACGCTCGAAGGCGCTGCCGTAGATCGACACCTCGGCGGTGTCTTCAACATACAGAGCGCTGGTCAGGTGCTCTACTAGCACGACGTCAAGGTCTGCTGTCTCCGGGAAGCCCACCACAGTGAACGGCCCGGAAAGTCCAGGGTGTGGCGACGCATCGAGCGGGATCACCTGTATTGAGACGTGGGGAAGCTCCATCAAATCGAGTAGCCGCTGAAGCTGCCCCCGCATGACGGCCGGCCCCTCCTTCATCGTTGGGCGGAGTGCCGCCTCGTGGATGATCGCCCACACCTCCAGCGGGTTGGGGCGGGAGAGAACGGCCTGACGTGCCTGGCGGACCTCCACCAGTCCGTTCACGTGCTCCGCGGTCGACGTCATGTTGATGGCTGAGATCGTCGCGCGGGCGTAGGCAGCCGTCTGGAGGAGCCCCGGGATCAGAACGGTCTGATACGACCGCATCGACGCCGCATCTGCCTCCAGGCTGATCAGATCCGCGTAGGCCGGCGAGATGATGTCCCGGTACGTCTGCCACCACCCGCGGCGAGCCCCATCTTTGGCCAGGCTGTGCAAGAGCGCCCGCTTTGCCACGTCGTCGACGCCGTACAGATCCAAGAGTGCGTCCAAGTCGGCAGCCTTGACGCCGATGCGTGCAGTCTCGATGCGCGAGACCTTCGGCACGTTGATCGACGGGACGCGCTCCTGAACGTCGTCCAGCTTCAACCCTGCGGCTTCCCGTAGCCGGCGCAGTTCGGATCCGAGCCGCCTGCGCCGGACGGTGGGCTCTCCCATGCACTCCCCCTCTGGTCGGTTCACGCTCAATGTGACGCCCCGTCGCGCGGCGTGGTCACAGCTTTCCACAGCAGGGCCCCCAAGACTCGGGATATGCAATTTTGCATATTCTCGCGTGGTGGTTGCATTCCTGACGCTCTACCAGACACACTATGAGTGCAGAGCCGCACACGTGGGGTGATCTCGCAGTCGTGTCCTCTGCGCCCCGAATACGACGCGAGGGGACGGTGAGACATGCCGGAAGAGGACTGGACGCCGACGTTAAGCCGGTACGCAGTTGACCGAGACGGCCGCGTGGGTCGCGTGGTCGATCGCTACGAAGGAAGCGTGTACCTCCGCCCGCCTGGCGGGGGCAAGGAATGGTCAGTTGCGCCGGAGGAGTTGCGGCCTCCGACGCGCCTGGAAATGCGCGACGTCGAAATCTTCACCACTCCCGTGCGGGAGGTGAAGCCGTGAGCACTGTTCTCCGGTTCGTGACGCACCGCATCACGCGCCACCCGGACGCCGAAGTCACCGCTTCCGCACGCTGCCTTCACGACGAATGCGGCTGGGAAGCGCATCCGCGGGCCGACGTAGCGGGCGTGGATGTGGACTGTATGGCGCACACGGGCGACACCGGCCACGGCATTTTCGCCCGGCGGTACGAGGACGTAGCAGTCGTCGTACGAGACGACTGATCAAATCTTCCGCTCTCCCGGCTCCGACCCCATCGGCGGGGACGGTCCTGGGTCGGGAGAGCGGGATCAGGCCCGCGTGTCGGCTACCTCGTCACACAGTCGGCGCGCGGAGAGCGGGCGGGAGCGGGGTCCGGTGAGGTCGGTTCCTCGCCCCGCCCGTGCAAGTCTCGTAGCAACCGAGGAGGCGAAATGGGATGTCCCCGGTGCGGAGCAAGCACCCAACAACGAAGCGATGGAGGGTGGTCCTGTGGAAACTGTGGCTGGCAGAACTTCACCCCGCCGCCCGCGTGGGTATCGTCGGGCTATGACCCGTCACCCCGACGAGCGGCCGGCCGACGTAGCCCCCGCGTATCGGCTTCCTGAGATCACGCGGGCCGACTGTCCGCGCTGCGGAACGGAAATCCATGGGCTCTCAGGGCGCTACGCATGCCCCACGTGCGCATGGGTCAACCACTGGTCGGAGGGATACACGGAGCTTCCAACGGAGGCTGACGACCCCGACTACCCCGGCCCGTCCGCCTGACGTTCAGCGCCAACCGACCGCCCCGGTCATCTTCCTCCCCGCGGAGGGTGGCCGGGGCTTCTTCGTTTTCGCAGGTCGGGTTGACGTTGCATAGGTGTCTCGTTACTCTT